>JAUSJS010000369.1 GCA_030647575.1 Candidatus Limnocylindrales bacterium
ATATCCAGGTTGGCGCGGATCCAGTCTGACGCGGGAACGAGGTACGAGGGCATGTGGCTCCTTTACGGATCCTTACAACGCTTTACTTCTACGGACAGCGATCGAGGGTGGTAGCCCGCCGAGCATCGGACGGATCGGATACGAGCCAGCCGCCCATGCCGTCCTTCGTCATAGCAATGAGGCGGAACCACATCCCCGCGGTCGTCGAGGCTGCCCCCACGGCGACGGTGGGTAGCTCATTCAGCGTGAGCGTCACGTCGTGCTCCCCGGTCCACTGCACCGACGGGAGAAGGTCCACGCTCGCGCCCGCGTCCCAGTCGATATAGTCGCCGCCGAACTGGACCCGGTGGCGCGCAATCGCATCCTGAAACCACGTCACCCGGAATACCCCGGGCGGGAAGGGGAGCGGCGAATAGCAGACATCGGTGATCACCGGCATAGGCGGCATGCTCCCGGCATGCACCGTGGACTCCACCTGCTCGCAGGCGACCGACGAGAGGGCGACGAGAAGCAGAACGATTCGCATGGAGATATCTCCTACAGAGTGAGAAAATCAGTCTCGAACTTCGTGATGATCCAGTCGATCGTCTGCGGCCCACCGGCGGCGATCATCCAATCCACCGTGTCGACCACGAAGGTTCCCGTCTGGAGATCGAACACCGCCGGGCTGTGGTTCTGGCCATAGTCGGTGTGGAGCACCCACCGGGGCGTATCGCCGAACCCGTCATGCAGCGCCGGGAAGGGGATATGGAATGTGGACACCCACCGGGCGAGATCGTCATCCGTCGCAGGATAGGTCACGGCGGGATCGTATCGGCACGTCCCGAATGCACCGCCGGGCGTCTCCGGTCCTGCATCGGACACCGAGAGGAAGATCCCTCCACGGGCGAGGACGTTGTCCGTGGCGAAGCGCGCGACGAACGCAGAGACGGCCGCCGTGGACTTGCTGCACCACTCGGCGTCATTGCCAACGAGCGCCCAACGAGCGCCGAGAGCGGCAGCGTAGGCCGAGAGGTCGGCCCACGAGACATCCGCGACCGGCTGGCCCGCGGAGAGAACGCCGCGGAGCGTCCGGGGCACGATGGCGCCGCCGGGAGCGACGACCGCCTGAGCAATGCGTCCTACGTCGGGTGGGGGCGAGCAGGCAATGAGGGAGAGCGAGATCAGGGAGAGCAGGAACGGGCGCATTGAACCTCCTTCAGGGGTTGAGGTACGTTTCGAATTGCGTGATCGCGTCGTCGACGCTCGTAGTCCACAGCGCGGTGTCCGCGACGAGGGTGAGCGTCTGCAGGTCGACCACAATCCCGTTGTGGCCGATTTGATACAGCTCCCCGAGCACGTTCTGCGGCGTGCCCCCGAACCCGTCATGCAGCGTCGGGTACGTGATCCCAAACGTGGCCATCCAGCGCGGCACATCGTCATCGGTCGCCGGTCCACTATTTCCCTGCCAGCTCGACGGCTGCGTCCCGAACGGGCCACCTGGTGTCTCGGGGCCAGCGGAGAGGTCGACTGCGAAGAGGCCGCCGCGCTCGAGCACGCGGTCGCTCTTCCAGCGCCTCTCGAGCGCCTCCGCATCCGCGACGCCGGAAATACACCACGCGGCGACGTTCCAGATCAACATCCACCGCACGCCCTGCGCGAGTGCCCATGCCCGGATCGCCTCCACGTAGAGATCGGCGACGGGATCCCCGAGCCAGCGCGACCCGCGAAAGAGCGTGTCCTCGAACGGGCGCGTGGGGAAGGTCATGTCTCCGGGGTCCGTCGCATCGACGGGCATGGACAGGTCGGCGGGCACTGCGAGATCGGCAGGAGCGGCGAGATCGGGGAGAGCGCCCACCTCGCAGCCGGCGATGAGCAGTACGACAATGAACGCGCGCATCAGGCGACGGTCGCCGTGCCGGTGAGCATGATCACCATCCACGAATCCCCCTTCCAATAGAGCATCACGGAGTCGAACTTCGCCGCGAGCGTGATCGTGGTCCCGCTCCCGAAGTTCGCCGGGGTGATCACGCAGGTGTCGGACGCGTGCGTCTCGACCGAAAATGTGATCCATTTGAATGTGGTGTTGACCGTGCCGTCCGCGAGCGTGAATGCATTCGATCCGGCGCTCCCGTCGGAGGTGATCGTCGTCCAGTGCCGCGTTGGACTGAGCGCACCGGGCGCGGCCACTGGATCGCGCGAGCCGAAGCCGAACATCTTGTCGGCCGCGAGGACGGTATTACCGGAGAGCGTGCCGCCGGTGGCGAGACTCAGGTAGGTCGCACTGAGGTCCGGGATGTCGGCTGCGACGAGCGCACGGAAAGCTGGGACGGCCGCGGCGCCGGAGGTCGGGCCGAATAGCCCGAAATTGGCCGTGATCGTCGAGCCGAAGGCCAGCGTCCCGTTGAGCGTGGTGGTCTTGGTCGCGCGTCCGATCGTGGTTCCCTGCGCGTAGTTCGTGCCGACGAGCACGAGCCCGGCCACGCCCGCGCCGCTTGGGATCCCCACGTCGAGTGTCGTATTGCCCGTCCCCGCCCCGCCTCCCCCACCATTCGCCCCGGCATCCCCGGAGCCTCCGACCCAGGCCCCGCTCGCGCCGGCCGCCTGCGCTGCCGATCCGGCACCACCGAGGTTCGATGTGAGATTCAGTGCGCCGCTCACGCCGCCGGCCACTCCGGCCGTCGCTGCGCCGCCAAGACCGGAGGTCAGAAACACCTCGGACCCGACCTGACCCACATCGCCGGCACCGCCACGGATGACGAAGGTGTCCCCCGGGAGCCCGGAGCCTGCGGTGTTCACCTGCAAGTAGTGGATGCTGCCGTTGGTGACGAAATTCAGATCAGTAGCGACCGAGGGTGAACCCGCGAGCGCCGGGCTTGAGGCAAACGAGATAACTGGCGCAGCGCCGCCGGAACTGACGACGGGGGCCGTCGCGGTGACTCCGGTCTCTTTACCGGCACAGGCCGCACCGACCCAGTCGCCAACTCCATCGGTAACATCGGCGCCTTTGACTCTCCCGAGAACAGGTAATGGCGGTCTGGATGCACGGTAACTAAGCCAGCTTCTCAGTTACAGGCTTTGCGTGTTGCGTCAATATTAAGTGTTACCGAATAAGGTATCGTTGCATCATAATTGGTGTTACCGACGGTAGTAGTAGTCGTTGAGTCTGTGGGTAAGTGGACAGGCAGAGAGGCTGTCCACTTACCCACAGCCCGTCCTTTCTTTGTTCTGCTTGTCACACTTGTCAATACACCTCTCTCGCTCGCCTAGTTTCCAGAGTTTCTCTAAGGCCTCATCGATCTGTTTGCGCA
>JAUSJS010000374.1 GCA_030647575.1 Candidatus Limnocylindrales bacterium
GGTGAGGTCCTCGTGCAACCAGCGCAGGAGCGCCTTCTTGGAGAAGACGTAGATGCCCAGGCTGGCCAGGTCGCTCTTGGGCTGCTTGGGCTTCTCCTGCCACTCGGTGACCCGGTCGTGCTCGTCAAGCGCCAGGATGCCCATCCGAGACGCCTCGGCGAGCGGAACGCGTCGGACGGCGATCGTCACGTCGGCTCGATGGCGACGATGGGCCGCGACGAACGGCTGGTAGTCCATCTTGTAGATGTGGTCGCCGGCAAGGACCAGTACCGTGTCGCCCGACGAATGCTCGATGACGTTGAGGTTGCGCAGCACCGCGTCCGCCGTCCCGCGATACCACTCGGCCAGCCGGCCCCTCGAGATGTACGGCTGGAGCAGCTTGACGCCACCCGTGTTGCGGTCCAGGTCCCACGGCCGCCCGAGGCCGATGTGGTCGTTCAGCGAGCGCGGGTTGTACTGGGTCAGTACGACGACGTCGTCGATCCCGGAGTTGATGCAGTTGGACAGCGTGAAGTCGATGATCCGGTACTTGCCACCGAACGGAACTGCCGGCTTGGCTCGTTCCTGGGACAGGATCGACAGGCGCTCACCCTCGCCACCAGCGAGGATGACCGCCATCGTCCGCTTCACGTCGGCATGCTACAGGAAGAGCCGCGGATTGATGAAGCTGCCCCGGTACATCACCGCCCAGTGCAGATGCGCCCCGGTGGAGTGCCCGGTGTTGCCCTCGTAGCCGATGATTTGGCCGGCTCGGACCTGGCTGCCGGAGCGAATCCCGTTCGGGCGGCGCGCCAGCATGTGGGCGTACCAGGTCTGCAGCGACGAGCTGTGGGCGATGACCACGATCCAGGCCGGGTCGGCCCCATCGGCGAAGTTCCAGCCGATGTAGACGACCGTGCCTGCGCCTGATGCCCGTATCGGCGTGCCCGTCGGCGCGACGACGTCGATGCCGCGATGGAAATGGGCGCAGCGTCCCACCCTCGGCTCCCAGCCGAATCCGGTACAGCCGAAGCTCTGGGTGACGGTCCCGCCCATCGGCCAGGCCAGCGACCCGTTGTAGACCGACGGAATGCGACCCTGGGCCGCGCGCCGCCGGATCAGCTCGGCGATCCGGTTCTGGAGCCGCTTCTGGGCGGCCTCGGCCTTGGCCAGCGCGGTGCGCGCAGCCGACTTGTTCCTGGCCAGGTTGGCGTAGGCCGCCTCTTGTTTGGCGAGCTCGGTCGCCGTTCGTTTCTCGAGCGCCTTGAGCGCGTCCTTCGCCTTCTGGAGGTCGGTGAGGCTGCGGTCGAGGTCACGTTTCTGGGCGGCCGTGTCCTGGCGCAGCTCGTTGGTCTGTGTCCGCGTATCCGCGACGGTCTGATGGATCTCGGCGAGCGTTTCCTGGTCACTGGCGATCCGCATCGCGAGTGCCTTGTCCTGTTCGCCCACGTCGATGAAGTAGCTCATCTCGGCCAGCAGGTCGGTGAAGGTGCCGCCGGACAGGAACGACTCGAGCAGCGACGTCCGGTCGCTGTCGTAGGCGCTTCGAACGCGCTCGGCGAGGAGCGCCTTGCGCTCGGCAAGCTCGGCCTTCTTGGCAGTCTCCCTGGCTTCGAGGTCGATGAGCTGGTCATCGAGGTCGGCCAGCTGCGCGACCAGCGCGTCGTACTCGCCCTGGACGGTCGCGATCTGCTCGTTGATCGCGGTGATGTTGCTCTTGACCGTACGGATGTCGGCGTTGATGCCGCGCAGCTCACCCGCCGTATCGCGAATATCGGAAGACAGGCCGGTCTGGAGCCGCTGCAGGCGCGCAACCTGGGCCTTCTGGGCGGCGACGTCCTTCTTGAGCCGAGCCTGACGGGCCCGAGCCTCGCTCAGCTCGTCGCCCTGGACGGACGGCGCCGCGCCGGGCGCGCCGATCATGCCGACGAGGAGGGGGAGAAGAAGAAGGACCGATCCGAGGCTACGACCGAGACGACGGCGCCGGGGCCTGGGTGCGACGCCAGTGGCCCAGCCGCTCACGGGCAACCTGGCTGTGTGGTGCGTCTGGCGCATCTCCTGGGCGATGTCATCGTGCGAGCTGACTCCGTGGGTCGGACCAGATCCGGCTCGGTCTGGTTCCTCTGACGGCGAGGCCCGCCGGTGGATCGCCGTCCGAAGTGGGCACTGACTCGGGACGACACCGGCTCTCGGGCATTCTACTCGCCGAGTCTACCAGCCGTTCCCCGGTGTCCCGGCGAAACGTCCCGGCGAAACGACCGTGGGCGCGCGAGCCTGACCCCGCGACGATCGTTCCGCTTGGCTGGAACTATCGAGATTCGGCTCGGCAGGAAGCCTCCAACCCGCAGCGACGCGGCGGGCCGCGAAGGCTCTACCGCACCAGCACCGCCCACAGCGCCCCGATAATGAAGAACGGCCCGAACGGCACGTACGTCCTCCGGCCGATCCGCCTCGCCGCCAGCAACACGAGCAGCACGACGCCCGACAGCACGAGCGCGAACACCACGCTGCCGAGGGCCCGGCTCCCGCCGGCCAACAGCCCGACCGCGACCAGCAGCTTGACGTCCCCGATCCCGAACGCCCCCGCCCCGAACGGGATGGAAGGCACGAACAGGACCGCTGGAATGGCCAGGGCGGCAACCACCGCCAACACGACCTCTGGCCCGACCAGGGGATTCGCACCGCTCAGGGCGTAGACCAGGGCGACCGGGATGACCGGCAGGGTCAGCAGATCCGGCAGGATCCGCTGGTCGAGATCGGTCGCCAGTCCGACGACCAGGGTCACGAACCAGGCGCCGAAGATGAGCGCCGCCAGCGGATCGCCCGCGAAGCGAAGCGGCAGGAGCCCGAAGGCGACCGCCCCGACGAGCGCCGTGAGCGCCGTTCGCCAGTCGACCGCACGGCCCGGCGGGTGTTCCTCGTCGTGCTCGGGCCATCGCGTCGCGAATCGGTCGGCTGCCAGGCCCAGGCCGAATCCGGCCGCGCCCAGCAACGCGCTCAGCGGCTCCATCTGTCAGGTGACCAGGGGGCCCGGGACGCGGGGCCCGCCGTCCGCGGACCGCTAGTCGACGCGGGCGCCGGCCAGGGCCAGCTCGACCAGCGTCGCATGGGACGCGCCGGTCGCGCCGCGAGGCGCGTACGGAACGGCCTTTCGGTAGTAGCCCGTCGCGGCGATGTCGAGGTGGACCCACGGCCGGGTCACGAACTCGCGCAGGAAGAGGCCGCTCTTGACCAGCGAACCCTCGGGCGAGCCGGAGTTCTGCAGGTCGCCGTACCAGCTCTCCATCTCGCACACGTAGTCGTCGACCAGCGGGAGTTGCCACAGCCGCTCGCCGGCACGCTCGGACGCGGCTACCACCTCCTCGTAGAACGACTGCGGCGTCCCGAACGCTCCGGTCACCTGGTTGCCGAGGGCCCGCGAGACCGCGCCGGTGAGCGTCGCCACGTCGACCAGATGGGTCGCGCCGAGCCGCTCGGCGTAGGTCAGGGCATCGCCCAGGATCAGGCGCCCCTCGGCGTCCGTGTTGGTGATGTCAACCTTCTTGCCGTTCAGGGCGGTCACGATGTCGCCGGGTCGCGTGGAGTGCGGCCCAGGCATGTTCTCGACCGTCGGAGCGACCGCCAGGAGCGGCGTGCCGGGCGCCAGCCGCGCGACCGTGGCGATGGCCGCGATGACCGTGCAGGCCCCGGTCTTGTCCATCTTCATCTCTTCCATCCGGGCGGATGGCTTGATGCTGATCCCGCCCGAATCGAAGCAGACACCCTTGCCGACGATCGCGAGGTGCCGATCGATCGCGTCCCGCTCGCCTTCCCCGCCCGACCGAAGGACGATCATCCGGGGCGGGTTGTCGCTGCCACGTCCGACGGCCATGAACATGCCCATGCCGAGCTTCGTCGCGCGGTCGGGCTCGATCACGTCGATCCACAGGTCGTGACGCTCGGCGATCGCCCGCGCTTCCTCGGCGAGGACCTCCGGGCTCACGTCATTCGAGGCCCGGTTGGAGAGCGTCCGCGCGAGGCTGGAGCCCTCGGCGATCACGATCCCGCGCTCGGCCTCTCGCGTCAGCGCCGCCAGATCCGCGCCTGGTGCAACCAGGATCAGCTCGTCGATGACCGGCAGCCTGAGGTCGACCTCCTCGCGATAGATCGTCCGCGGGTCGTACGAACCTTCGAGCACGCCCCGGGCGACGAGTCCCGCCACGGCACTCGCGCCACCGTCGAGCTGCTCGGCGAGTGGCGACAGCCAGAACGCGAGCCGCTTGACCGAACGGCCCCCGAGGCGGCGCTCGGCCGCGGCCGCAAGACGGACCACGATCTCGCGATCGAGCTTGGCCGGATCGCCCATCGACACCACGAGGATCCGCCCGGCCCGCAGCTCCCCTGCCGCCGCGAGCGCCGTGGCATAGCGCTTGCCGGTCAGCTCCCCGAATCTGGCGAGCGCCTGCAGCTCGCCACCGGCGCGCCGGTCGAGCTCTCCCAACGGCCCATCGAAGGCCGGGTCGGCGACGACCGGGACGACGAGGACGTCCGCGGGCACGTCCCACGGCTGATCGGTGACGACACGAAATTGCACGGGTACGGAGTCCTCCGCGAGGGACCGCCGGACGGCGCCCTGCGCGCGGCGGTCAAAGGTCGAACGTTGCGGCCAGTGTAGCGGCGCCCCTCGCTCAGGGAGTGGCGCTCGGCGACGGCGCCTGGGACGCGCGGTCGATCGCGGAGGTCAGCCGACCCCGGGCCTCTTCGATGGCGATCACGGCACCGTTCATCCCACCTCGACTGATCTCGGCCATGATCACGACCAGGCCGCGCGTGTCCGGCGGCAGGTTCCTGCGGGCGGCAGCCTCGGCGGCGATGGCGTCGCGGAGCTCATCCGTCACCTTGCTGCCGACATTCGAGTACGCCGCGTAGAGGCCGCGCAACGCGACGTCGTAGGCGGCGTTCCGATCGAGCCATTGATCGAGGATCGTCACGTCGACCGTGTTGGCCAGCCGGTCCCGGAGCGCGCGGGCATCCGTGATCGTCGCGTCGGCTTGGTCCAGCCTGGCCATCGCATCCTCATAGCCGGCGGCCCGGCCGAGTCCGGCCGCCTCGGTGACCTGCCGATCGTGCTGGGCCAGGAGCGTGCTGAGCTGGATCGCCGCGACCGACCCGTTGGTCAGTCGGACCCAGGCTGCCTGCAGCCCTTCGGTCGCATCGAGAGCGGCGACCAGGGCTGCATGCCAGGCCACGATCCCCGCCGAGAGCAGCAGGGCGGTGTCGGCTCTGGCGAGGTACGGCACGCCGGCCAGCTCGCGACGCAGGGTCGTCGTCTGCGCGAGCATCTCGTCGAGCAGTCGATCGCCCTCGGCGATCGCGGCCTCCACCGTCGAGGTTTCGGTGCCGTTGAGTGCCGCCAGCGCGCCGCGGGCCTGGACGCCGAGGGCCGCAACCTGGTCGGCCAGCTCGACGAGCTGCCCCGAGGCGGTCACGAGCACGGTCTCGACCTCGCGATCTCGGGCGTAGGTCAGCTCGGCCCTCGCCGGCGACCCGGGCGGGTGATCGGTGCCGCTGACCAGCCCGGCGGCGCCGAGCGCGATGGCTGCGACGAGCGCCAGCCAGACGAGCCCCGCGAGGATGCGGCGGAGCAGCTCCCTCACGCGCCGTCGGCCAGGGCGAGCTGGTCGCGCCGCTTGAATCTCAGGTAGCCCAGCGCCCCCTCCATCGACCGCGGCTCGAATCCGAAACGGGACGTGACGAGGTCGAGGGGGCCGATGTTGTCGAGGCGGAGCTGGCGCAGCTGGTCGGTCGCGACCGGGAAGGGCAGGTGGACCAGCTCGGCGCTACCGGCCACGAGCCGGATCAGCACGACGGGCATGGGCAGGATCGCCCGGCGCTTCCCGAGCGCGGTCAGGACCTCGCGGGTGATCTCGCGATAGGTCCAGTAGCGCGGCCCCCCGAGCTCGAACGTCTCGCCCACCGTCGTCGGGTCCGCCAGCGAGGCGACAACGACCCGGGCGACGTCCCCGGCGTGGATCGGCTGGAAGCGGCTCGACCCGTCGCCCGGCACGGGCACGACGCCCGGGGAGAGGCGGACGAGTCTGGCGATGAGGTTGAAGAAGCCGTCGCCCGGCCCGAACTGGAGCGACGGTTTGAGGATCGTCCATTCGAGGCCTGATTCCGCGACCAGGGCCTCGGCCTTCGCCTTCGAGCTCGCGTAGTGCAGGCTCGGGTCGTCCACGACCCCCAGCGCTCCCATGTGGATGAGACGCCTGACGCCGGCGCCGTGCATCGCGTCGACGACGGCCCGAGTCCCTTCGGTGTTGACCAGGCGCATCTCGGCGCCGCCGTTGAAATCGCGCGGGATGGCCACCAGGTGGACCACCGCGTCGACGCCGGCGAGGACCGGACCCAGCGTCGCCGGGCGCGTGACGTCGCCGGTGCGGAGCTCCACGTTGGCGCGATCGGCAGTCGGCAGACGACCGAGCAGGGTCTTGCCGGCGGACTCGCCCCGAACGAGGGCGACGACGCGATGCCCGGCCCCGAGCAGCGCCGGCACGACATGGCCGCCGACGAACCCGCTGGCCCCGGTGACGAGGATCGTGGACACGGTGGCAGGGTAGCATCGCGGCCATGAGCACCCCCAAAAGCGACACCTTGTCCGGCCAGGCGCTGCGGCGTTTGTGCGAGGCGATGCCCAAGGTCGAGCTGCACCTCCACCTCGACGGCTCGCTCCGGGTGGACACCGCTCTGGAGTTCGCGCGCACGCGCGGGATCGAGGCGCCACGAGACTGGGCCGGCATGTCCGCCGCGCTCATTGCCCCGATGCCGTGCGCCGACCAGGCGGAGTTGCTGCGAGCCTTCGACCTGCCCATCGCGCTGATGCAGGACGCCGAGGCGCTCGAGCGGATCACCGCCGAGCTGGTCCAGACGAAGGCGGCCGACGGTGTCCGCTACGTCGAGATCCGCTGGGGACCGCTCCTCCACGTGGCGCGCGGCCTGTCGCTGGTCGATGGCATCGCGGCCGTCTGCGCGGGTGCTCGGGACGCCTCGGCTCGGACCGGCACGGTGGTCCGGCTCATCTGCACCGCGTTGCGCTCGCACGATCCGAAGGCGAACCTGGAGCTCGCCCGGACCGCGGCCCGCTTCCGCGACCAGGGCCTGACCGGCTGGGACCTGGCGGGGCCGGAAGCCGCCTTTCCTGACCCTCTGACCCATGCCGCCGCCTTCGAGGCCGCGCGAGCGGGCGGCCTGCGGATCACCCTCCATGCCGGGGAATGGGGCGGCGCCGCCCAGGTCGAGCGTGCCCTGGCGGTCTCGCCGGAGCGGATCGCCCACGGACCTGGCGCTGTGGACGACCCGGAGCTGTGTCGCGAGCTGATCGCTCGTCGCGTGACCCTGGACCTGTGCCCCACCTCAAACGCGCAGGCCGGCATCGTGCCGTCCGTCGCCGCCCATCCGCTGGCCCGCCTCCACCGTGCCGGCGTCCCGGTGACCCTCAGCACGGACGACACCACCGTGTCCGACATCACGCTGTCCGAGGAGTACCTGCGGGCCGTCGAGGAGATCGGGCTGACCCTGCCGGAGCTCTGGGCCATCGACCGGCGGGCGCTCGACGTCGCCTTCGCCGATGAAGCGGACCTCGCGCCACTGCGCGCCGCCTTCGAGGCGTGGGGCGCCGGCATCCCCGAGCTGAAGGGCGGGGCGACCTAAACTCCGAGCTGCTCGAGTCGCTCGAGGGCTGCGGCCAGTTCCGTCGCATCGGCCGCCACCGCGGTCGGCTGCTCGTCCGGCGGGAGTGCGTCGACCTGGGCCCGGGTCGTCACGCCGGTCAGCATGAAGACGCAGCGCGCGCCCACGGCCCGGGCCGCCGCGAGATCCGTCCCGATGCCGTCACCGATCATGATCGCCTCGGACGGCTCGCGACCGACGGCGTGAGCCGCGGCCTCCAGCAGGTACGGCGCCGGCTTGCCGATGGAGACCGGCACGACCCCGGACGCCGCCTCCACCGCGGCGACGATCGAGCCGGCACCCGGGCGCAGGCCGCGTTCGGTCGGATAGACCGGGTCGCGATTGGTGGCGATGAAGTGCGCGCCCGCTCGAATGCAGTCCGCCGCCACGGCCAGGCGCACGTAGGTCAGGTTCGGGTCGAGTCCCACGACCACGGCATCCGGATTCCCCGCGGCCGAGTACCCGTCGATCCCCTCCTGGTTGACCCGGGTCGCCGCGTGCGCCGCACCGACCACGTCGTAGCCCTCGTCGCGCAATTCGCGCTCCAGGCCGCCAGCGCCCAGGACCAGCACGCGCCGGATCTCCGGGTCGTGCTCGCGGAGGTAGAGGGCCGTCGCCCGGGCCGACGAAACGACCGCGTCCAGGGTGACCGGCGCGCCCATGGCGGCCAGCCGGGTCTGGTAGTCGGACCGGTAGTGCATCGAATTGTTGGTGACGTAGACGACGTCGTCGCCCCGTGCGGCGCGATCCGCCAGGACCGCCGCCACCCCCGGAACCGGGTCGGCGCCGCGATAGACGACCCCGTCGAGGTCGACCAGAAGGAGGAGGCTCATGGGCCGGATCGTAGCCGCGCGTCCGCTGGCGCGTACGATGGGGTCGATGCCCGCCCCCGATCGCAACCCGCTCGCCAACACGCAACGCCTGCTCGTCGACGGCACCAACCTGCTCCACAGCCTGTCGCGAACGGCCGGGGCGGCCCCGCCGGCGGCGCTGATCGGGCGGCTCCGGGCGGTCGTGCCGGCCCCGGTCGCCATCGAGCTCGTCTTCGACGGTCCGGCCGAACGCGGCCTGCGCGGCGAGCGGATCGCCGCCGGCACCTCCGTCCGATACAGCGGCCCGCGCAGCGCCGACGCCGTGATCCTCGCCTTGGTCGACGACGTCCGATTGGTCGATGGCCCGGACGGCACGGCGGGGCTGCTGGTCGTGACCGACGATCGCGACCTGCGTCACGGTGCCCGGATGCGTGGGGCGCGGACGGCCGGCTCGGCCTGGTTGCTCGGCCGGCTCGGGTCCGGTCGCCTGTCGTCGCCGTCGATCGGAAACCCGCGGCCGCCGCGCTCGATGCCGGCACCTTCTGGATCCGACGGCGACCCTGCCGAATCCAACCGAGTTGGCTGGCGACCCGGTCGCGGCGCCACGACCAAACGAGGCAATCCGCGACGATCTCCCAAGGCCGGCGGGGCTGGTAGGATGCGGCCGTGAATCTCGTCGACGTCCTCAACGGGGTCTGGAACCAGATCCTCGAGATCACCTCCCTGTTCGTGCTGCCGGACTGGGGCGGCCTCATCGGCCTGCTGCCGGTCCTCATCCTCCTCGGGTTGGTCGCGCCATTCCTGACCTTCGTCGGACTGGGAACGGTCATCTATCTGCTTCGCAAGCCGCGGGTCAGGCTGACCTACGAGGAGGGGCCGCGGATCGCCGAGATCGGCCCCGGCGGCGAGCCGGTCTTCCCGGCCGGGCTGGTCTACTGCCGGCGCGACGGACTGATCTATCCGTCCGGCACGAACCGCTGCGAGCGCTGCCACGATCGGCTGGCCGTCACCTGCCCGATGTGCGGCCTGGGCCGTCCGGCCCACATCGATACTTGCACGAATTGCGGGCTCGTCCTGAAGGTCAAGAGCCGGTCCGTCGTGGTTCAGGCCTCCGCGGGCCCCAAGGCCGGCGGCGCGGCCGCGGCCTGATCCCATGACCCAGCGCGCAACTCCCGCCCGGCCCACCGCGTCCTCGAGGTCATGACCGTGGAGGCACTCTCGTCCGGCCTATTCTCGCTCGGCGTGGTCTTCATCGCGCTCGGATTCGCGGCCCACGTCGGACACGCGGTGATGCTGGCCAACGGCCGCCGGACGCTGCCCGTCATCGCCACGAGTCGCCAGCCGGCCTATGCGGGAGTCGTCACCGGCTCGTTCGTGGCCGCCCAGGTCCAGGCCGCCTCGAGCGGGCCGAACACGGCCGCCTCGCCCAGCCCGCTGTCACGCGCCGCCCTTGGGCTGAGCCTGGCCGGCTGGCTGGCGCTCGGGGCCTCGCTGCTGGTTCGGGCCGTGATCGTCGGTCGCGGGCCGTGGGGCAACATGTTCGAGTTCAGCGTCGCCTTCGCGTTCTCGATGATCGGCGGGTACCTGTTCCTGCAGCGCCGCTACGCGATCCGCTCGATCGGCTTTTTGCCGCTCGGTGTCGCCCTGGCCATGCTGCTCTACGCCTCGAGCCTGCCGTCGGAGATCAAGCCGCTCGTGCCGGCCCTCCAGAACGCGCCGCTGCTGACGATCCACGTCGGGATGGCGGTGCTCAGCTACGGCATCTTCGCCACGAGCTTCGCGGCCGGCGTCGCCTACCTGATCCAGGGCCAGAACGACCGATTCGCCTGGCTCCCGTCCCACAAGGTGCTCGACGAGGCGGCCTACCGAGCCGTGATCATCGGCTTCCCGATCTTCGCCACGATGATCATCCTGGGGTCCTGGTGGGCCTCGATCGCCTGGTCGCGCTACTGGGGCTGGGACCCGAAGGAGACCGCCGCGCTCGTCACCTGGCTGATCTACGCGGTCTACCTGCACGCCCGCAACCAGCGCTCCTGGGCGGGGCGTCCGGCGGCACTGCTGCTGGTCGTGGGCTTCGGGATGGTCCTGGTCACCTACTCGGGCTCGCTCTGGTTCACCGGCCTGCACGCCTACAGCGGCCTGTAGCCGAGGATCGCGGCGCGGGTCGGGCCCCGTCCCGTCCCGTCACCCGGCCTCGTCACCCGGCCTCGGTCCCGCGCGTACCGCGCCCGGCCCTTCCTGTCCCCGGCCCGCGGCCACGTCCGTGCCCAGCCCGCGGGTACCGCGCTCGGCCCGCCCCGAGGTCCCGCCCCGAGGTCCCGCCCCGATTTGGCGGAACAGACATCCCCGGACTGCTAAGGCCGATCGACCGCCTTGACCACCTCATTCGCGCGCCCAACCACGCTCAGGACCGTGCCGCCCAACCTCGAAACGGTCACATTCGGGGCCTAGGCGGCGGAAACCACTCGCGCGATCGGCCGTATCAGTCCCTGTGGGTATGTTCCGCCAACTCCGCCGACGGACATGGGAATCTGCCCATTCCCGTCGCCCCCGGCACTCCCGCCAAGCTGAACAGAACCGACGATCGCCATCTGCCGTAAGGTTGACCGATGGCGCTCCACGATTACCTCGCGGGCGAGGTCGGCGAAGACTGGGCAGACGGGATCCTCAGCCGGCGCGAGGCCCTGCGTCGGCTGGCGCTGCTCGGACTGTCGGCCGGCGCCTCGGTCGCGTTGCTCGAAGCCTGCGCTCCGGCCGGCGGGTCGGCGAGCCCGGGCCCCAAGACGGCCGCTCCGCCGGCCCTCGCCAGCGCCGGCGACTCCCCGGCCGCTACCAGCGACTCCGGCGACTCCCCGGCCCTCGCCAGCGCCGGCGACTCCCCCGCCGGCCCCACTGAAGGCGAGGCGATCACCTTCCCAGGGCCGAACGTCGAGCTCAAGGGCTTTTACGCGGCGGCGGCCGCTCCCCGCGGCGCCATGCTCGTCATCCACGAGAACCGGGGCCTGAACGCCCACATCCGGTCGGTCGCGTCGCGGCTCGCCGGCGACGGTTACTCGGCCCTGGCGATCGATCTCCTGTCGGAGGAGGGCGGCAGCGAGGCCCTCGCCCAGGGCGACGTCCAGGCGGCGCTCTCGCAAGCCTCGACGGAGCGGCTCGTCGGCGATATGAAGGCCGGCCTCGACCAGCTCGAGCGACGAGCACCCGGCGCGAAGCTCGGTGTAATCGGGTTCTGCTTCGGCGGCGGCATGGTCTGGGCGCTGCTCAACGCCGGCGACCCGCGACTCGCGGCCGCGATCCCGTTCTACGGTCCAGCACCGGCCGCACCGGACTTCTCGGGCAACAGCGCCGCGGTACTCGGCGTGTACGCCGAGCTGGACGATCGCGTCAATGCGTCACGGGCAACGGCCGAGGCGGCACTCACCGCCGCTGGACTCGAGCACGAGATCAGGGTCTACCCCGGCGCCGACCACTCCTTCTTCAACGACACGGGGCCACGCTACAACGCCGAGCAGGCGGCGGTCGCGTATGCGGACGTCCTCGACTGGCTGGCGCGCTACCTGGGCTAGCCGAGGGTCGAGGCCGCCCGCGCGTCGGTCGTCATCGACGCACCGTCAGACCCAATTCGCGGGTCAGCAGCAGCGCGCAGGTCCCGAGCAGCACCGCGTCGTCGGCCGGTCCGCCGTTCACCACCTCGGTGTCGCGCGCCAGCGTCGCCAGCGTCCGTCGGCGAGCCTCGTCCCGGATGGCCTCGAACCACGGTTCGCCGAGGACGGTGGCGCTGCCGAGGACGACGATTCGTCGAACGTCGAGCGCGCCGGTCAGGCTCGCGACTGCCATGCCGAGCGCTCGGCCGGCAGCGCGGACCACGCCGAGGGCGAGCTCGTCGCCGGCGGCGGCCGCGGCCGCGATCGCCTCGATGCTCTGGGGAATGCGCACGCCGCTTTCGGCGGCCTGGAAGAAGGCCCGGCGCAGGATCGCCGGCACGCTGGCCACGGTCTCGAGGCAGCCGAAACGGCCGCAGTGGCAGGGCGCGCCGTCTGGTTCGATCACGATGTGGCCGATCTCGCCCGCCCCGAACCCGTCGCCGTCGAACAGCTGGCCGTCGAGCACCAGCCCGGCCCCGATCCCATGCCCGACCTTGATCGCGATCAGGTTCGTCGGCCGATCCTCGCCCTCGAACAGGAACGTGGCGAAGGCGGCGGCGCGGCTGTCGTTGGCGACGACGGTCGGCAGGTTGTAATGGGCGGCCAAGCGCTTGCCCAGCGGAAGGTCCGTCCAGGACAGGTTGACCGCCCAGCGGATCGTGCCCTCACTATCGACGATGCCCGGGGTCCCGACGCCGATCCCGAGGATCGGGCTGTGCGGGCCGGCCAGGAGCTCGTCGATCAGGTCATGGACGAGGGCGACTGCCGCGTCGCCGTCGGCACCGTCCAGGTTGCGGGTCGCGCGACGTTGGATCTCGCCGCGCAGGTTGAGAAGGGCCGCGGTGAACGTCCGCTCACCCAGGTCGAGCGTGACCATGTGGCGCGCGTCGTCGATGAGCGAGACGAGGGTCGGGGCCTTGCCGCCGGTCGAGGGGCCGCGCCCGACCTCCTGCGCCAGGCCGTCCTGTTCCAGCTCCGCGACGAGCTCCCCGACCGAGGTCCTGGTCAGGCCGGTGAGGCGGGCGATCGCCGCGCGGCTGATCGGCCCGAGGTCGTAGAGCGCGCGGAGGACCAGGCTCGCGTTGTGCGCACGCGTCTGGGCGTGGGTCGCCTTGGCCGGGAACTCGGTGCGTGCCACGGGGCGGCTATGCCCTCTCCGCAGGTCCTGAGCCTACGCTCGCACCTCCGAGCGACGTGATCCGAGCGACTTTGCCCAGTGACTTGACGCAGCGGACTTTAGCGACCATCGCGGACTTTGTCCATAGGCTGGACAAAGAACTTGCGGACCCACGCTCGGGGCTGGTTCGGCCGGCTCAGTCGGATCGCCTCGGCGCTACCCGGCCGTCCGGTCGGTCGATGCTTCGAAACGGCGCGTCCCGGTCGGACGATGCCTCGAAACGGCGCAGTAGCCATGGAGGGACTGCAATGGCAAGTCGTGGCTCCCAGACGACCCGAGCTGCCCCGAATCAGGGCCTCCGGGAGCCTGAGCGGTGACATCCCACGCTCAAGCAGCCGCTCGAGGTCGGGCTCGGACCCGCCGGATCGGCGTCAGATCGGCCTTTGTAGTCCCGGCATGTATGTTCCGCCACATCGAAAGTGCCGAGACCCTCCCGACTGGCCGACGCAGCCATGCGCCGATCCCGCGGCCATCCATTGGGAACGCGGCGCGCAACATCGCGCCATGTGCGGCGATCCGTTCGCGGTTCGTTCGCCCAGGCGCCACGATGACCCAGCCCGATACGGCCACTGGATCCCAGCCTCGCTCCTCGGCGATGCGCCACGCGAGTCGCACCTTGCGGTCGAACGTTCCGATGATCTCGTTGACATCGGCGATGTCCGTCTTGAGCTCGATGACGAGCAGCGACCGGTGCGCCACGTTCCAGGCCACGAGATCGATGATCCCACGCTCGCCATAGATCGAGAACGAGACCTCCGGGGCGAGACTCCACCCAGGGAATCGGCGTGGGAATGTATCCGCCACAACCTCGTGCAATCGGGAATGACGGGCATTCAGGAGTCGATCGAGATCGCCGGCCCGCCACCGAGCGACGACCTCGACGCGCATGTCGAGTGCCGCGCCCACGCGCCGAAGGGCATCGAGCGACTGCGAGCCCACGTGACCTCGCTCGATCCTGGAGATCGTCACCTGTGACGTGCCAGCTTTGGCTGCCAGGTCGCCTTGTCGCCATCCTCGCCGCTGCCG
This sequence comes from Candidatus Limnocylindrales bacterium, assembly GCA_030647575.1. Classification (GTDB taxonomy): domain Bacteria; phylum Chloroflexota; class Limnocylindria; order Limnocylindrales; family CSP1-4; genus SPCO01. Next base: position 14,346 of record JAUSJS010000374.1, read on the forward strand.
CACTGTCCGGACCGCCGTCCCGAATCGCTGATCGTCCACGTGAGCAGTCTGCCGCGGACCAAGTACCTGGCACTCATCGGGAGCCGAAAACCGCACACACGTTCGATATCATGCCAGTGGACAACCCTACTCCCAACCGTGGACAACCTACCCCCGGATCGTGGACGACTCCTCCCCCAACGTGGAGATCACCCACCCGAGCGTGGATGAACCGCCCGTGAGCGTGGAACGTCCAAACCACCACATCTAGCGCACCGAGCCACCAAGCAACCACAACATCTTGTGGTTTACCTCTTGACGACCCATCCTTCGAGGCGTAACGTTCATGGGGTCGCCTGATCGAACGAGACGCCCAACACGCCCCTCCGCCGACCGCATCCGTCGGCCCGAGGCGCGGCCCCCAGACCCTCTCGGGACACCGACGACGCAATCGGTGGCAGCTACCACCAACACGACCCACGCGGAGGAGGAGCGAGGCAGATGGCACGAGCAGCGAGCGACGCGACCCCGGTCATGGATCCCGACGCCCAGACCAGGTCCAAGGCCAAGCGAGCCGCCGGGCGCGCGACCACCGGAACCGCTACCGCTCCCTCCCACCTGACCGGCCCCTACGGCGCCAGCTTCGGTGGCGTCGCCCCCGACGGCTCCCCCACCCGCGGCCTGACCTTCGAGCGCCGCTGGACCCGCCCGGGCGTCCACCCTTACGACGAGATCACCTGGGAGTACCGCACGGCCGGCATCGCCAACGAGAGCGGCAAGAGCGTCTTCGAGCAGAAGGACGTCGAGGTCCCCGACTTCTGGAGCCAGCTCGCCACCAACGTCGTCGTGTCCAAGTACTTCCGCGGCCACCTCGGCACCCCGGAACGCGAGACCAGCGTCCGCCAGCTGATCGACCGCGTCGTCAACACGATCACCGCCTGGGCCGAGACCCAGCACTACTTCGCCACCGACGCAGACCTCCAGACCTTCCAGGCCGAGCTGACCCACCTGCTCGTCCACCAGAAGATGAGCTTCAACTCGCCGGTCTGGTTCAACGTCGGCATCGAGCAGCGGCCCCAATGCAGTGCCTGCTTTATCAACTCGGTCGAGGACACGATGTCCTCGATCATGGACCTGGCCAAGACGGAGGCGATGCTCTTCAAGTTCGGCTCGGGCGCGGGAAGCAACCTGAGCACCATCCGCTCTTCCCGCGAGAAGATGGCCGGCGGCGGCACGGCCAGCGGCCCCGTCTCCTTCATGAAGGGCTACGACTCGTTCGCGGGCGTCGTGAAATCGGGTGGAAAGACCAGGCGCGCGGCCAAGATGGTGATTCTCGACGCCGGCCACCCGGACATCCTCGACTTCATCGACTCGAAGGCCCACGAGGAACAGAAGGCCTGGGCCCTGATCGAGGCCGGCTACGACCCCTCCTTCACCGGTGAGGCCTACGGCAGCGTCTTCTTCCAGAACGCCAACCACAGCGTCCGCGTGACCGACGACTTCATGAAGACCGTGGTCGACGACAGCGACTGGACGACCCACGCAGTCGTCGCGCCCCACGACCCGATGGGCACCTACAAGGCTCGCGACATCTTCCGCAAGATGGCCGACGCCGCCCACCTTTGCGGCGACCCGGGCATCCAGTACGACACCACGATCAACGACTGGAACCCGGTGTCGAACAGCGCACGGCAGTACGCCACAAATCCGTGCTCAGAATTTAGCTTTTTGAATGACACCAGCTGCAATCTGGCCAGCGTCAATCTCATGAAATTCGTGCGACAGGACGGCGAGTTCGACGTCGACGACTATCGATACGCCTGCCGGGTGACGATCACCGCACAGGAGATCCTGGTCGACAACGCGAGCTACCCGACGCCGCGGATCGAGGAGAACAGCCACAAGTTCCGCCCACTCGGCCTGGGCTACGCGAATCTGGGCGCGCTCCTCATGAGCCGCGGCCTCGCCTATGACGGCGACCGTGGACGCAACTTCGCCGCCGCCCTGACGGCGATCATGACCGCTGAGGCATACCGCCAGAGCGCGATCATCGCCCGCGACCATGGCGGACCGTTCCTCGAATATCGCAAGAACGAGGAACCGTTCCTGCGCGTCATCGGCATGCATCGCGATGCCGCGTATCAGATTCCCGAGGAAGGTGTCCCGACCGACGTGCTCGAGGCGTCTCGTCGTCTGTTTGACGAGGCGCTCGAGCTCGGCCGGGAGCACGGCTATCGAAACGCGCAGATAAGTCTGCTCGCTCCAACTGGAACCATATCTTTCATGATGGATTGCGACACGACCGGGATCGAGCCGGACATCGCGCTCGTCAAGTACAAGAAGCTGGTCGGCGAGGGCTTCCTCAAGATCGTCAACCAGACCGTTCCGTCGGCCCTGCGCAAGCTCGGCTATGGTGCGGAGCAGGTCTCCGAGATCCTCGAGTACATCAACGAGCACGAGACGATCGAAGGCGCGCCGCACCTCAAGCCGCAGCACCTGCCGGTCTTCGACTGCGCGTTCAAGCCGGCCAACGGC
>JAUSJS010000081.1 GCA_030647575.1 Candidatus Limnocylindrales bacterium
ACGGCGAGCCCGGCGGACGCCGGCGCACTTCCCAGTCATGAACATGCGGGCCTTTGTCGATCTGCATTGCCACACCAGGGCGAGCTTCGACTGCTTGTCGGCGCCGAAGGCTGTCGTCAGGGCCGCGGCTGAGCGAGGCCTGACGCATCTGGCAATCACGGACCATGACCGGATCGACGGGGCGCTGGCGGCTCGTCAGCTGGCGCCCGCGGGGCTGACCGTCATCGTCGGGGAAGAGGTCAGGACCCGTGACGGGGATCTCATCTGCCTCTTCCTGGAGCGAGCCATTCCGCCGGGGCTGTCGGCCGAGGAGACGATTTCGGCGGCGCGCGAGCAAGGTGCCCTGGTCGGCATCCCGCATCCGTTCGATCGGCTCCGCGGATCGCTGTTGCGCGATGCGAGGATGGATTCGCTCGGCGCAATCGTCGACTGGGTGGAAACGCACAACGCGAGGCTCATGGGACGCGGCAATGAACGAGCCGCCGCGTACGCTCGCGAGCGCGGCCTGCCCGGTGTGGCGGTCTCGGACGCCCACTCGATCCTGGAGATCGGCGTTGCCTACACGGCACTCGACGGTGACCCGTCGACGCCATCCGGTTTGGTGGCGGCCCTGGCCGCTGTACAGCTCGTGCCAGGGAGGGCCAGCCTCGTCATTCGCGCCTGGACCCCGGTCGCCAAGCTCGTGCAGCGCGCACACGGCAACCGCCGCGTGCGGCCGGTGACGTCAGCCGCGACGGTTGACCGGGGAGAGATCTCATGAGCGAGCCGGGCGATCGCGACGATGCTCGATCGGTCGCGGGCGGGCCGATGGACCAGCCAGCCGATGCCGAGCAGGCCGACCGCGAGCTCGAGACCGCGGGGGAAGCCGATCCGCTGTCGCTCTCGCGCCGCCTGCGCCAGCCGCGCACAATCATCTCCATCCTCATCCCGCTGGCCGTGATCGCCGTCTTCGTCGCGCTCAACGGCGCGCAGCTGGCCAGGGTCCCAGGCTTGATCGCCCGGGCGGACCTGCGACTCGTCGGCCTGGCCTTCCTGGTTTTCTACGCCGGCTTCCCGCTGCGGGGCCTGCGCTGGGCCGTGCTGCTGCGCGGGACCGGCACGCGCGTCAGCACCAGGGATTCGACCGAGATCATCTTCCTGTCCTGGCTGGTCAACTGCGTCGTGCCAGCGAAACTGGGTGACGTCTACCGGGCCTACCTGCTCAAGATCAACAGCTCGGCCTCGCTGAGTCGGACGTTCGGGACGGTCTTCATCGAGCGGGTCCTCGACCTGATCGCCATTGCCCTGCTCGGGATCGCCGCCGGCTACTGGAGCTTCCGTGACGGCCTGCCGCCGCCGATCCAGCTGATCTTTGCCATCGGTCTGATCGTCGTCGGGGCTCTGGCGGTCGGTTTGTTCACCATGCGCAACTTTGGTCGGCGCATCCTCATCGCCCTGCCGCTCCCGCCCCGCGTCGTGGGGCTGTACGACCGATTCGAGCAGGGCGTGTTCGGGGCGATCGCGTTCCGCCAGCTGCCTTTCCTGGGTGGTGTGACCGGGACGATCTGGATGACCGAGGCGCTGCGCCTCTTCTTCGTCGTTCAGGCGTTTGGCTTCACGGACGTCCAGGTGGGTCTGTCCGGGGCGGTTTTCGTGGCCCTGATCGGATCGCTGCTGACCGCCGTACCGCTCAGCCCGGCGGGTCTCGGGATCGTCGAGGCCGGCATCGTCGGGGTCCTGACGGTGGCCTATGGGGTGCCGCTGGCCGAGGCGACAGCCATCGCGCTGCTGGATCGCGTGATCAGTGTCTTCTCGATCATCGTGCTCGGCTCGATTGGCTACCTCGTCTCGTCGAAACCGCACGGCCTGCGGGCCGCCGCCCAGCCGGGCGAGCCGACGTCCGCCTAGCGGCTGCAGGACGCCTTCGACCCTTGCGCGGCGCCCGTGAACGCGGCGCACCGCGCTTGTGAGGCGGTTGCAAGTGAATCGTCACCGGCTGACGCATCCGGGAGCGTATTCCGGCCGTACCTTGGTCAGGGGGCGCGCCCCTGCGCGGCCCGACAAGACCCGGCCGCACTCCACCAGACCGGCATCGGGGAGGGCCGCCGGATGGACGTGCCACCGGTACGAACGGGTGATACAGGTCTCCCGAGGACCCGTGGATAGTGAGGCCAGCGCAGACCCATCGCGGCTCTATCCCAGGGAGCGCCCCGGCACAGATGACGACCCAGAACGGCCGAGCGTTCAACGATTGGCTGAAGACGCAGCTCAAGGCCAAGAAGATGTCGCAGCGTCAGCTCGCCCAGCAGTCGGGCGTGGATCATTCCACGATCTCCCGCCTGATCCGCGGCGATCGGATGCCTTCGCTGGGCACGGCCACCAAGCTCGCCCGGGGCCTCCGTGAGTTGCGCGATGACGCCGACACGACCCAGTACCTGGGCCTGGTCGCAACCGGCAGCACAAACCCGACGGCGCGCGTGGAATACGCCCTTCGCGCAGACGAGCTGCTCAGCGAGGCGCAGGTCCGCCAGATCATGGAGTACTACCTCGCCGTGCGGATGCGCCGCTACGGGCGGGCCATCCAGCCGACCGAACCGTCCTCCAGCACCGAACGGCCGTCAGACCGCTCGCTCGCCGGCCCGATGTCCGAGACGGCCGCGGCGGCCGGTGGCCTCCGCAACCGCACCGCCACGATCAACACGGTCCGCCCGATCGCTCGCTCGACGAGTCGAGAGCCGGGGCGCTACTAGGCAGCCCACATCGCGACCCGGGTCCGCCCTCCCGATCCGGGTCTGGGGAACAGCGAACGCCGGCGTTTGGGGCGCCGGCGTTCGCGATTCCAGGGGATCGGTCACGGCGCGCGGCCGTAGGGCTCCCGGCTTACGCCGCTTCCGCAAAACTAGGGTGAGCCGGCCCGATAGATGGAAATCACCCGGCCCGGAGCGGCCTCGAAGCGATCGACCGGGTCACCGAGGCCTGGCGGCACGATGGTCGCCTCCGCTGGCCCGCCGCACGGCGCGCCGATGACCGATTCGAAGAGGGAATCGCAGATCACGACGAGGCGTTCCGGTTCCGATGCCGCCGTGCCGTTCGGACCGAGGGTCGCCTCGCCGACGCCCTCGCCCATCTGCAGGTTCCGACCACCCCTGACCAGCGGGTAGGCGTAGGCCTCGACGGACTTGAAATCGGGTAGCGAGAGGAGTCGAATAGGCCCGGGCCCCGCGCCCGCCTCGATCCGCTCCGCGGCCGCGACCGCCGCCGGGAAGCCGCCATCAGGATTGACGGCCGGGGGCAGGTGGGTCGCCGCCCAGGCGACGAGGGCGAGCATGCCGGCGATGGCAATGACACGTCCGGGCGTCGCGACGCCGGCCGGCGCCGCGAGGCCGCCCGACCCCGCAGGCCCGGCTCGCCACAGCGCCGCGGCCCCGATCCCAATGAGCACGAACACCATCGGATCGGCAAAGGCGTGGTAGTGATCGTTGGGCAGGCCCCGGACCACGACCGCCAGGCTCGGCGCCGCGAAGGTCAGCGCCAGCGCCGTCCAGGCGAGCCCGAGCCCCAGCCAGCGCGCCGCCGTTCGCTCGTCCCCGCTGCCCGCGGTCGAGCGCCAGACGGCGATCGCAATCACCGCGATCAACGACACCGCGGCCGCGGCGAGGCCATCCGCGATCAGTCCGACGAGCGGCCAGGAGACCACGCGCGTCCCGATGAGCACGAAGCGCCCCAGCGGCCCCTGTGCCGGCGGCTCAC
>JAUSJS010000026.1 GCA_030647575.1 Candidatus Limnocylindrales bacterium
CACGCGGGTGGCGGTCTTCAGCCGCGGAAAGCAGGAGCCGTTCCTGCCCGACGAGCGCCTGACCTTCGACGAGGCGCTGGCCGGGTTCACCACCGGGACGGCATTCGTCAACCACACCGAGGCGGAGACCGGCTCCATCGAGACCGGCAAGCTCGCCGACCTGGCGATCCTCGACACCGATCTACTCGGTCCGGACGCGGGGCCCCCCGGCGACGCGCGGGTGCTCGCGACGATCGTCGAGGGGGTGCCCGTCTACGAGACGGCCGACCTCGGCGGCTGATCCTCGCACGTCCTCCGCGGGGGTCTTCGTGTGACTAGCGCAGGTCGTCCGGCGTGTCGATGTCACGCATGGTCCTCCCGTCCGGGTCGAGCGCCCGCCAGGTCGCCTCGGCGATCACGGTCGTCGCCAATGCATCGGTGAGGGCTCGGAGCCGTCGCTCGCCGGCCTCGATCAGCCGGGCCGCGGCCGCCCGTGCCGGATCGCGCCGGATCGCCATCGGCAGGGGTCGCGCCTGTCCCGCGTGATCGAGGACCGCCGCATCCCGGCCGGTTGACTCGAGGCTGGCCAGAACGCATTCGACCACCGCGGGCATCACTGAGGGCATGTCCCCGCCAATGACCAGCACCGTCGGCTCACGGGCACGCCCGAGGCCGGCGAGCAGGCCCGCCAGTGGCCCCTCGAACGGCGAGGGGTCATGGACCACGAGCACGTCGCTCGCGACCTCCGGCGAGGCATCGGGAGCGACGACCACCAGCACCTCGCTCGCGAACGGTCGGACGCTGTCGATCGCGTGCTGGAGGAGCGCTCGGCCGCCGATCGGCTCTGCGAGCTTGTCCCGGCCGAACCGGCTGGACCGCCCGCCGGCGAGCACGATCGCGCTGACGCGCCGCCTGCTCATGGGTCGCCCGGCGCCGTGCCGCTCGGGATGCGCACGGCGGGCGCACGAGGGCCGGGAAGGTGCCCGCCCTCCGTTCGGCGCAGGATCCCGCGTCGATCGAGGTCGGCCAGAATGGCCATCACGTACTTGCGACTCGTGCCGGTCGCGTCCCGCAGCGCGGCCGGCGTGAGCGGCGCCCGGCTCGCCAGGTCGAGCGCCTGCGCCTCGAGCGCTCGATAGGTCGAGGTGGAATAGGCGAGATCAACGTCGAGGACGACGATCCGGCCCGTCCGCTCGAGCTCGCGGATGCCGGCCGCCGGGCAGACCGCCATCTTCGCAGCCTCGGCGAGCGGCGGCGGCCCGGCCACGGCGAGGGCGCGCTCGAGTCGATCCATCGCGAGGGCGAGGCCCGGATCCGTGCCCGCCGGCGCGATCGGATCGGTCCCGGCGAGCCGGAGCCGCTCGCCGTCACGCACGAGCCGCCCGCCCGCCACGAGCCGTTCGATCAGCGCAGCCGCGGCCACGTTGGCATCGTCGCGACGCAGCGTGACAACCCGGCGAAGGGCCCTGACGGCACGGGCTCTGACCGCCCCGAGCCCCGGCCGTGCTTCGTCAGCTCCGGAGCGGTCGCCCTCGAGGGCCGCCAGGACATCGCTGGTGACCGCTTCGATGACATCGTCGGCGAGCACGATCCCGCCGGCGGGACCTGACAGCGCACCGTGGAGGTCGAGCCGGGCAACCGCCGCCGACGTCGGACCTCCCGTGTCGATCGCCTCCGCGAGACGGCGAACTCGCTCCCCGGACTGGCGCCGGCGCGAGATACCGCGCGGCGGCGCGACGTCGAGCACGACGCCCCCGACCACTCGATCGGGACCGGAGGCGCGCCGCAGGACGAGGCGATCGCCGGGAGCGGCGGCGATCGGGAGCGCGAGGCGGAGGATTGCCGCGGCGGCCGCGCCGGGCAGATCGATCGCGTCGCGGCCGGCCCGCCCGATCGCGCCGTCCGCGGATGCGGTCCCGAGATGGACACGGACGCGGGTCCGGTCCGGCATCGGTCTGGTCAGCCGGACCAGGAGCCGATCGGTTGCCATGACGGCCGGGTCGTTGGTCAGGACGGCGCCTCGGTGCAGCTCGGCCGCTTCGGCGCCGGCGAGATTGATCGCCGTCCGGCCCGGCCCGGTCTGCTCTACCGCCCGGCCGTGAACCTGCAGCTCGCGCGCCCTGACGCTGCCACCGCCGGGGACCAGGCGGAGGGTCGTATTGCGCGCGAGGGGCCCGCCCCGGAGCGTGCCGGTCACCACGAGGCCGCGGCCCTTGACGGTGAAGACGCGATCGATCGCCAGGCGCGAGGGATTCGAGTCACTCGTTGTGGCGGCGCCTGCGGCCCGGGCCGTCCGCGGGGTGTTGGCGCCCGGGCGGTCCGCGCTCCCAGCCGCCCCCGGCGCCACTCGGTCGCGTAGCTCGACCAGGTCCGCGCGAAGCGCGTCGATGCCCCGGCCGTCCACCGACGAGACGGCAAGCACCGGCGAGCCGGCGAGCGCGGTCCCCGCCAGGAGTCGGTCGACATCGTCACGCACCTGAGCGATCCGCGCCGCATCGGCCAGATCCGCCTTGGTGATGACCGCGATCCCGTGGTTCAGGCCCAGGGCGTCGAGCAGCTCCAGGTGTTCCAGGGTCTGCGCGCGCGGCCCATCGTCGGCCGCGATCACGAGCATCACCGCATCGATCTCGCCCGCGCCGACGAGCATGTTGCCGACGAGCCGGTCGTGGCCGGGCACGTCGACGAAGTCGAGCTCGGTTCCGTCAGGCAGCCCCAGGTGGGCGTAGCCGACGTCAATCGTCATCCCGCGCCGGCGTTCCTCGGGCAGCCGGTCGGCATCGATCCCGGTCCGCGCGCGAAGCAGGGCCGTCTTGCCGTGATCGATGTGCCCGGCCGTCCCCACGACGACAGTCATGCCGAGGTCATGACCTCGATGCGGGTGCCGCGAGCGCGCGAGCCAGGGCGCCCGCGAGGGCCTCGTCGTCGGCCGGGTCGACCGTCCGCAGATCGAGCCGCACGGCACGGTCCTCCACCCGGCCGATGACCGTGGGTTCCCCGGTGCGCAGCCGGGCAGCCAGGGTTGCGGCACCCGGCCCGGCGACGCCGAGCCCGACCGAGTCGAGCGTCTCCCCGGGCAACGAGCCACCGCCGACCGCCGAGATCATCGTGGTGACGGCAACCCGGCCACGGGCCGAATCCGGGAGCGCGTCGATCACCGCCGCGGCCCGCCGACGGAGCTCATCCGGACTCGCCGAGATCATCCGCCAGACCGGGATCTCCGTCGTCGCCCGGCCGGCCCGGTAGAGCCCGAGCGTTGCGGCCAGCGCGGCCAGCGTCACCTTCTCCGGCCGGACGGCACGGGCCAGCGGATCGCGCCG
>JAUSJS010000031.1 GCA_030647575.1 Candidatus Limnocylindrales bacterium
CGCGATCGACGTCCGGCGGGGGAGCGAGCCTGAACGCGGTGCTCCTCCCCGCCAGGTCGAGGTGGACCACGTCGCCCGCCAGCACGTGCGCCGATGGCGGCGTGGCCGCGGACGGCGCCGCTGGCGAGGACGACGGCGAGACTGGCCCGAGCTCGACGGAGCGCTCCGCGCCGTCCGCTTCGAGGCGCACCGTGCGGGAACCGTTGAGCCGCCAGCCACCTGCCCACGGATCGTCCGCTTCCTGGTCCGCCGCCAACAGTGCAGCGGCCGCCTCCGCCCAGGCATCGTCGGGAATGGCCGTTCCGTTCGTCCAATCGTCGGGCGGCCAGATCCGATCCAACGTATCCGTTCGAGCCTCTCCGTCCAGGACGACCGGCTGACGAACGAGCCAGCGCAGGAACCGGAGGTTCGTGACGAGACCGAGAACGATCGTCTCGTCGAGTGCCTTCGTGAGCCGCTCGAGCGCGGCTCGGCGATCTGGCCCCCAGGCGATCAGCTTGGCCAGCATCGGGTCGAAGCGACCGCCGGTTTCGCTTCCGAGGTCGATCCCGGCATCGACGCGGATGCCTTCGCCGGTCGGCCAGCGTAGCGCCTCGATGCGACCGAGCGCCGGCAGGAAGCCGGCTTCGGCATCCTCCGCATAGAGTCGAGCCTCGACGGCGTGGCCCACCGCGGATTGGGGGCCCGCCGCCGGGAAGCCGAGGGGCTCGCCGGCGGCAATCCGCAATTGATCGGCCACGAGGTCGCGCCCGGTGACCAGCTCGGTGACCGGGTGCTCCACCTGCAGTCGGGTGTTCATCTCGAGGAACGTGAACGAACCGCGCTCGTCGAGGAGGAACTCGCAGGTGCCGGCGCTGACGTATCCGACCGCGCGCGCGAGGGTGAGGGCCGCATCGCCGAGGCGAACCCTGAGCGCCGGATCGACGGCGGGCGACGGCGCCTCCTCGAGAATCTTCTGGTGACGGCGCTGGATCGAACAGTCGCGTTCGCCCAGCTGGACGCCTTCGCCGGCGGCGTCGAACAGAACCTGGACCTCCACGTGGCGAGCGTTCTCGACGAGCCGTTCCAGGATGAGCCGATCGTCGCCGAACGATGCGGCGGCCTCGCGCCGCGCAGCCGCCAGCGCATCCGGGAGCCGGTCGGGTTCGCGGACGACGCGCATCCCCTTGCCGCCTCCGCCCGCCGTCGGCTTCACGAGCAGCGGGTAGCCGATCCGGCCGGCCGCCGCCGTCAGGGTCCGATCCGTTTGATCGGTGTCGTCGTAACCGTCGAGCACGGGCACCCCGAGCGACGCGGCCAGGCGGCGGGCTGCTGCCTTGTCGCCCATGAGCCGGATCGCCGACGGCGGCGGACCGACCCAGCGCAGGCCGGCCGCGATCGTTCGCTCGGCGAATTCGGCATTCTCGGCGAGGAATCCGAACCCGGGATGGATCGCGTCGGCTCCCTCCGCGCGCGCGGCAGCGACGACCGCCACGGCATCGAGCAGCTGGAGCGCCTCGGGTCCATCGGTCGTGGGCACGATCGCGCGGATGCCCATGCGTTCGCAGGTTCGCCCGATGCGCGCCGCGATCTCACCGCGATTGGCGATGAAGAGCGTGCGGATCGGTTCGAGCGGCCCCATCGACGCGGACAGGGTGTTGGCACCGGACTGCTGCAGTGCAATGAACGCGTCTAACACGTCAGACGCGACACGCCACCTGCCGCCCACACGTCTCGCCGGGAGGCGCCCGCTCGCAATCCAGCGTTGGACGGAGCGGGTCGTGGTCCCGATCCGCGCCGCCGCCTGGCTGGGGCTCAGCTCATCGGACATCGATGTCGCGATTGTCGCATAGTCCCGCGGGTTGCCGGGCCCAGGCCGCGTGTTCTGCTGGGAAGGACAAATCCAATGAGATCGCGTCAGCGGGGGCCCAGGCGTCGCCTGGCTGAACGCCTCGTACGTTGAATGACGCCACATCTACGTCCGCGACGCAGATTCGGGCCGGATCGACCCCACTTGGGCGGTCATCTGCGCTCGAGCCGGCCTTCATGGCGTCCGACGACGTCCGTTTGTCCTGCCAGGAAGAACGGCACCCCGGTCCGCCTACATCAGCGCGCCCGGCCGATCGCCGCGCCCGGCCGATCGCCGTATAGTGCCGATCGCCCGGCCGCGCCGACCACTCGTCCGGCTACTGCTTCGTGGCGCCTGATCTCACCCTCCGCCGGCGTCCTCGTCCGGCATCCAGGCGGCTCGACGCTTCTCGGTGAAGGCGGCCAGGCCCTCCCGGGCTTCCGCCGACACCCGTTGGCGCGCGATCGTGCGAGCGGTGTGCCACTTGGCGGACCCGTGCCCGAGACCGCGGATCTCGCGAATGATCGACTTCGCGGCGCGTGCGGCCGTAGGCCCAGCCGCCAGCACATCTCGGATGGCCGCGTCGACGGCAGCATCCAGCGCCGCCTCGCCCTCGACGACCTCGTGGACCAGGCCGATTCGCTGCGCGCGAACGGCATCGAAGCGGCGCCCACCCGGGAAGAGCGCGCGCGCTTCTGACTCGCCGATCTTGGCCACCACGAACGGGCTGATCACTGCGGGCAGGATCCCCAGGCGCGTCTCCGTGAAACCGAAACGGGTTCCACGCTCGGCGATCACGATGTCGGCGACCGCGCACAGGCCCATCCCACCACCGAGGGCCGCGCCATGGACCCGGACAACGACGGGCACGGGACAGGTGTCGACGACCTCGAACATGTCGGCCATCGCCATCGCGTCCTGCTCGTTGGTCTCGACGTCGAGCGCCGCCGCGGCACGCATCCAGGCGACGTCGGCACCGGCACAGAACGACGGCCCGTCGCCAGCCAGGACGACAGCTCTGAGCTCCGTCGGACCCTCGCGCGCCAGCGTTCCGAAGGTCGTGCGAAGCGCGCCGATCAGGGCGGCATCGAATGCGTTGTGGACTTCCGGCCTCGCCAGCGTCAGGCGCGCGACGGCACCACCGGGACCGGTCCGTTCGACGGTCAGGGCTGGGCTCATGCGGCCATCGTAACGGCCGGCAGCGACTGCTAGGCTGCCCTCGTGGACCCACGAAGCCCATCCTGGCGCCCCGATCCGTCGGGCCAGCGCCTGGCTATGATCTGGATGGCCCGGCGCGCTGCGCTGCTCGCCGCCGTCCTCTTTGCGCCGGTAGGGGCGGTGGGCATGGCGATGCTTCCGGCGATCGATCCGCTCGAGACGCCGATCGCCTCTGCGCTTGCCGGCCTGGCCGGCATGGCGGGGGTGGCCCTGCTCGGCGCGGGCCTGGCTCCGGCCGCGGTCGGCTCACGAATCGATGGGCTCGTCGTTGGTTTGGCGCTGGGGATCGGCGTGCCGGTCGCCGCGGTCACCTCGGCGCTGATCGGGACGTTCATGGCAGGGTCGATGCTCCATGGCTTCGACGAGGGTGCGCGGCTCGCAGGCCAGGTTCTGCGCGGCGGGGTGGGCGGCGCCGTCCGGCTCGCGCCCCTGATCGCGCTCGTCTCCATGGTGTGGGTGGTGGTGGTTCGCCGCTGGGGGATTGGGAGCGCCTCCTAGCCGAGAAGTCGCAGCTCCTCGCCGACGCGGATCGTGCCCGATCGTTCCACCTCGCCCCACACGCCGAAGAGCAGATCCTTGCCGTTCGCAAGGCCGCGGTACTCCTTGATCGCGCGAAGGGTGTCGAGGTCCCGCTGACCCGTCTTCGGGTCCTGTGTCGTGATGGCGCAGCGGGGAACCGGTGCGGAGATCCGCAGGATCGTGCCGCCGAGCGCGACCCGACCTCCGACCCAGCGATCCTCCTCGTGCGCTTCGCCACCCTCGAGATCGATCAGCATCCGGAAGCGCCGCGGATCCACCCATCCGACCCCGAGCTCGGCGCCAAGCCGCGCCAGCGAACCATCGGTCAGCAGCGTGGCCGGATGTGCCGAGCGGGTGCCGCCCGGACGATCGGTTCGGACGATCCGCAGCGGCCTCCCGGCGAAGTGGGAGAGGGGATGCGCCCACGGACCGTCGACGACGTGGCCCACCCCGGTCCGCCCGTGGATGGCGGTTTTGGTCGCCTCCGCGAGGCAGATCTCGTCCTCGACGATCTGACCGTCGGGAAACGTCAGCCGCAATGTCGTCGCGGCCGGGTTCGTGTGCGCCAGGACCTGGACCAAGTGCGGCACGACAAGGCGGTCGACCAGGCGACCGGCGTCATCGATCAGGTAGAAGCGTCGATCCTCGAGCACGCCGAGCTCGGTCAGCTCGATCTCCGTCGGATGCTCGAGACCCAGGCTGCGGACCGGCGCGATCGAGAAGCGGGCGACGCGAGGCATCTTGCGCGGGAGCATAGCCGCTGTGTCGCGCGCTACATGCGGAACACGCCGAAGCGCGTCTCCGGGATCGGCGCATGGAGGGCGGCCTCGATCCCCATCGTCAGGACGCGGCGGGTGTCGAGCGGATCGATGACCCCGTCGTCCCACAGGCGAGCCGTCGCAAAGTAGGGCGATCCTTCTCGTTCGTACTTCTCGAGGATCGGAGCCTCGAACGCGTCGCGCTCCGCGTCGCTCTGGAGCTCGCCACGTACCGTCGAGAGGACGCGGGCCGCCTGCGGCCCGCCCATCACCGAGATTCGGCTGTTCGGCCACGACCAGAGGAAGCGTGGCTGGTAGGCCCGGCCCGCCATCGCGTAGTTGCCGGCCCCGAAGCTTCCGCCGATGAGGACCGTGAACTTGGGGACTTCGGCGCTCGCGACCGCCGTGACCAGCTTGGCTCCATCCTTGGCGATGCCGGCTTCCTCGTACTCGCGGCCGACCATGAATCCGGCGATGTTCTGCAGGAAGACCAGCGGGATCCGGCGCTGGCAGGCGAGCTCGATGAAGTGGGCGCCCTTGAGTGCCGATTGGCTGAATAGGATCCCGTCGCTGGCGAGGATCGCGACCGGGTAGCCGGACAGGTGGGCGAAGCCGCACACCAGGGTCTCGCCATAGAGCGGCTTGAACTCGTGGAAGCGAGAGCCGTCGACGAGCCGGGCGATCACTTCCCGGACAGCGATCGGCCGGCGCGGGTCGAGCGAGACCGACGCGTAGAGCGATGCCGTGGCACTGTCGCCGTCCGGCGCGACCGTCGGTGGCTCTGGCGCCCGCCGATCCCAGGGCGGCTCGGGCGTCCGACGGTTCAGGTTGCGTACGATGGAGCGGCCAAGGGCCAGGGCATGCTCGTCGTCGAGCGCCTCATGGTCGGCGACCCCGGAACGACGGGTGTGAACGTCCGATCCACCGAGCTCCTCGGGCGTCACGTCTTCACCGGTGGCGGCCTTCACCAGGGGTGGGCCGCCCAGGAAGATGGTGCCGGTGCCGCGGACGATCACGGTTTCGTCGCTCATCGCCGGGACGTAGGCACCGCCGGCCGTGCAGGACCCCATCACCAGCGCGATCTGGGGGATCCCGACCGCGGACATCCGCGCCTGGTTGTAGAAGATGCGGCCGAAATGGTCGCGATCCGGGAAGACGTCGGCCTGGAGCGGCAGGAAGGCGCCGCCCGAGTCGACCAGGTAGATGCACGGCAGCCGGTTCTCGAGGGCGATCTCCTGGGCTCGCAGGTGCTTCTTGACCGTCAATGGGTAGTAGGTGCCGCCCTTGACCGTGGCGTCGTTGGCAACCAACACGCAGGTGGTCCCCTCGACGCGGCCCAGCCCGGTCACGATGCCGGCACCAGGCGCCTCGTCGTCGTACAGGCCGGTTGCGGCGAGCGGGCTCAGCTCCAGGAAGGCGGATCCCGGGTCGAGCAGACGCTCGATCCGTTCGCGGACGGGCAGCTTCCCGCGTTCGCGGTGGCGTGCGATGGACCGGTCGTCGCCGCCCGCCCCTCGCGCGGTCACGGTCGCGGTCCTGGCCCGCAGATCCGCGACGAGCGCGGTCATCGCGTCGAGGTTCGCGCGCGTCTCGGGGCTCGCGGGGTCCAGCCGACTGCGCAGGACGGGCATGGCCGCAGTGTAGGGCGCGGCGGTGGTCGTACGACCCTTGGCCGATGGCGGATGGGACCGCCCCGTGTCGATGCTCCGGCCATCCCCCGATGTGCGGGGGGCATTATCGGGAGCATCAGCCATGCAGTTTCGTCGAACCATCGGCCTCGCGGCGGCGGTCGCCGCCCTCACCGTCGCGGTCGCCCAGCCCGTCGCCGCGCGCAGCGGCGACGTGATCGCCAGGGGTGCCTGCGACGGCGGGAGCGCCTGGAAGCTCAAGCTCGCGCCGCGCGACGGGCGGATCGAGGTCGAGTTCGAGGTGGACTCGAACCGGAACGGCCAGATCTGGACCGTGACCCTCGCCGACAACACCATCGGCTTCTTCAGGGGCACCGCCAAGACCAAGGCGCCGTCCGGCTCCTTCACGGTTCGCACGACGACGGCCGACCTCACCGGCACCGACCACGTGACGGGCACCGCCACGCACGCGGGGGAGACCTGCGTCGCCTCGGCCAGCCTGTAGTCGGTAGGGCGCCGCGCCAGCCGCCCCCGCGCGGCGCCCCGCCTCGCCGGTCTGTATCCCTTCCCCGATCCGGCCCCAGGCCGGGCCTGGGATCGACGCGTCAACGAATCAGCCGGTCGGGTCCAGGAACCCGTGCCGCATCGCCCACAGCGCGGCCTCGGTGCGGTCCATCACCCCGAGGCGCGAGAAGATGCTGGTCAGGTGCGCCTTCACCGTCTTCTCGGTAATACCCAGGCGCGAGCCGATCTCCTTGTTCGTCCGCCCGACCGCCAGCTGGGCGAGGACCTCCCGTTGGCGCACCGTGAGGTCCGCGGCCGGCGCCCGCCCCTGGCGATCGTCGAGCAGCGCCCGCGCCGCGCGCGGCGCGACGGGCGCCTCCCCGCGGGCCGCCGCCTCGATGCCGCGGACGAGGTCCTCCGGGTCGGAGTCCTTCAGTAGGAAGCCCGTCGCGCCCGCGTCGAAGGCCGCGAGGACGCGGTCGCGATCGGAGAACGACGTCAGGACTACCACGCGGGCCTCCGGCCAGGCCTTCAGCAGACGTCGGGTGGCCCCGACCCCATCCAGGCGTGGCATCGAGAGATCGATGAGCACGACGTCCGGCCGCTCGGCGAGCGCGACGTCCACGCCGGCCAGGCCGTCCGCCGCCGTGCCGACCACGGCCATCCCCGCGCCCTCGAGCAGGCCGGACAGCCCGCTGCGAATGAGCGCGTGGTCGTCGACCACCACGACGCGGATCATGCCGGGACCGCCACGGCCAGGCGGAGTGCCGTGCCGGCACCCGGCCGGGACTCGACCTCGAGCACGCCACCCGCGTCTTCGGCGAGCTCACGCATCACGTGCAGCCCGAGGTGTCCGGTCTCGAGCCCATCGGTCTCGGCCTGGAATCCGACGCCATCGTCGACGATCGTCAGGTGTGCCCGGCCGTCGGCGACCCAGACCCGCACGAGCGCCTCGCGCGCGTCGGCGTGGGCGACGATGTTCCGCAGGCCCTCCTGGGTAACGCGGAAGAAGAGGGCCTCGACGGCCTCCGGGAGCCGGATGTCCGGGTCAACGTCCGTCGCCGCGTCGATGCCGCGCGCTCGCAGCGTGGCCACGAGTCCGTCGAGCGCAGCGGTCAGCCCCGCGGACCGGAGCGACGGAGGGTGGATCTCGATCATGAGCGTTCGCAGCTCGCCGATCATCCGGCGGATCGCCTCGGCGGCCGACGCCAGCGCCTGCGAGGTCGACGCGCGGTCGGGCGGGGTGGTCCCCGCTGCCGCCGTCGCCAGCTGGAACGAGAGCGCCGCCATCTCCTGGACGATCCCATCGTGGAGATCGGCGACGATCCGCCGCCGCTCGGCTTCGCCGGCATCGATCGTCCGCCGCAGGAGCGCCTCGCGCTCCCTCGTCCGGGCGCGAAGCTCGCGGCTCAGCCGGACGGCCAGGGGGAGCTGGAGTGCCGCGAGAAGGACGAGCGCGCCGAGGACCACCGGGAGGAACGTCTCGAAGATTCGCCGCCCGTCCGAGACGACCGAGTCGTAGCGCAGGTAGAGCTCCATGAGCAGTGGCTCACCACCGGGCGTCCGAACGGGCCGGTAGACCTCGAGCAGGTCACCCTGCCCCCGTTCAAACCGGTTCTCCTCCTCGCTGAGGTCGCTCAGGCCTGCCGCGCCGACACCGGTCTGCAGGGCCGCCAGCTCGTCCGGCCGGAGGTCGTAGGTGGCGCCGATGAGCTCCGTCGCGTCGGAGTAGACGATCCGCCCGCCCGCCGTCCAGAGCTTGATCCGCACGACCGGGTCGACGAGGACGCGCGCCCGGACTATCCGGTCCAGGGCGGCGACTGCGGTTGCGTCGCCGTTCGCCAGGGCGTCCGTCAACGCGGGCTCGATCACGCCGCGGGCAAGGACCCGGGTCACGGTCTGGGCGTCGGCGACGGCCTCCTCGGTCCCGAGCCGGCTCAGCACGAACCCGCCGGCGAGGGCCACGAGCACGACGGCGACCAGACCGGCCAGGGCAAAGCGCAGAACGGGCCGCCCGACGCCGAGCGTGTCGGGATCCGGCCGGCCCTCGGCCGGCGGCGTGGCCGCGGCAATCCTTGCGTCCGGAAGCACGATGCTCCGCCCTCCACGATGGTTGGTCTCTGATTCGTTGAGGCAAAGGAGGGGCGGAAGGTTTCGCCACCGTACATCGGCTGGTTGGGCGCGCGGCGCCGCCACTGGCCGCGGTGATCGTACGCCTCACCGCCATCCGCTTCACCTTCGCGGGCTTCGCGCTCATCCTCTCGGGATCGCTGGCGGCGAGCGGGCGTGGTCGGATGATAGGTCGCGGCCGGGCTTGACGTCGCAACGGCAACGGCTGATGATGTTTACGTCATCAGAGGTATGGGTTGATGTCGATGGCCGGACGAATGGTGCGTGCTGCTCGGCGTCATGCGCAGCTGACCCAGCGCGAGCTCGCCAAGCGGGCCAGCATCCCGCAGGAGACGATCGCGCGCATCGAGCGCGGCCGCGCCGATCCTCGCGTCAAGACCCTGGACCGCCTACTCGAAGCCTGCGGCTACGGCCTCGAATCGATGCCACGCCTCGGGATCGGGATCGACCGCACGCAGATCCGCGAGCGCCTCAGCTTCTCCATGGACGAGCGGCTCGCCGTGGGCATCGCTGACGATTCGCACTTCGTGGAATGGCGGCGCCCGCTGGAGGGGTCGCCGAATGAGTGAGCTGCGCCGCTTCCTTCCTGATGCCATCCTGCGCTCGCTGATCGCCCACGACGTTCGCTTCATCGTCATTGGCGGCCTGGCGGCGCAGGCACATGGCTCTCCATCACTCACGGGCGACCTCGACATCTGCTACGCCCGTGATGAAGACAACCTTGTACGGCTGGCGGCGACGCTCGAGGAGCTCGCCGCCGTCCGACGCGGGCTGCCGGCGGACACGCAGAGGTTGCCGCCGCTCGATGCCGGGACCCTACGCGCTGGAGGACTCTTCACCCTGACGACGAGCGCTGGTGACTTCGACCTCCTGGCCAATCCGGACCCCGATCTCGACTATGAACGTCTCAGGACGACCGCGGTGTCGACGACGGTGGCCGGCCAGCCGGTCCTCGTGGCCTCGCTCGACGCCTTGATCAGCATGAAGCGCGCCACCGGCCGGCCAAAGGACCGGATCGAGCTGGAGATCCTGGGGGCTCTTCGGGAGGAGCTCGACCGGCGAGATCAGGGCTGAGCCTGGCTCGCGTCGTGACGGGTAAACGCGACGGCCGTGGCGATTGCGACGGCGGCAATGGCGATGACGGCGCTGACGCCGATGCCCTGGACCGTCAGGGTGCCGCCGTCGCATCCACCGGCGACCTGGTCGGGGCCAAGGGTCATCGTGTTCGTGACCGGAACAACGGCGTAGCTGAGCGCGCCATCCGAAGCGCGAGACGCAACCCAACAGCGCTCCTCGGTTAACGCGAAGAGCGACACCCAGGCCGCGATGGTTAGACCGATGATCGCGACCCCGGCGAGCAGCGTGGCTCTGCTCGGCCTGGGTTCCTCGGCCGAGCTGGGCGCGGCGGCGCCGAGCCAGAGCAGAACGATCGCGGGCACAACGAATCCCATCGTGACGCCGCTGAACGCGATGTACGCCTGGAGCAGGCACAGCGCACCCGCGGCGATGAGCAGTGGCCGGACGCCTCGGATGGCTCCGATGCCTGCCACCACGGCCGGTACCGCAAACAAGCCGAAGAGCGCGATTGGTCGGTAGATGGACCACGGCGTCGTCGGACCTTGGTCCTCTCGGACCAGCGGGACCGCGGCGACGAACAGCCCGTAACCAACGATGATCGCCGCCGCCGCCAGACCTATTCGTCGCGGCCGGATTGCGCGGTGACGGCTGGACGGCATCGATTCGTCGGATCCCCGGGGCGCGACAGACTGGGGCCGCACCCGGCCACGAATGACCTGGACCGTCATCATCCAAACCAGCGCGACCGGCATCAGAAAGACGGCCCAGACGGGGAGGTAGGCAAACCCAACGAGCAACCGACCGGCCAACGATTGGATGACCGCGGATGGATCGCTCACAAGCCCACCGGTGATGTCGTCCCAGATCGAGATGACAGCGCCATTTGCGAGACTCAGCAGGTAGCCGACAACGAAGTACGCGACCATGGCGACAAGATCCGCCCGAAGCGGACCGCTTGACAGCGGCCCGACTAGCCAACCGGCAACGATTGCGAGCGCCACGATCACGCCAAGTCTCGCCTCGATCTCGCCGCCCGTGACGACGTAGTAGCCGACAATCAGCGCCGCCGGCGCGAGGCCGGCGAGCGCGCCGATCCAACGAGGTCCCATCCCGGCGAGTCCCACCTTGACCGTCATCTGGGCACGAGCACAGCGAAGGTGGCGAGCGCTGCCAGCGCGAACCATCCGATCTCGCCGCGCTGGTCCCGATGCCTGCGTTTCCAGGCGAACCAGAGACCGATCGGGATCGCGGTCGCCCAGCCGGCGATCAGCAGACTCGATGCGAACACGCCCGCGACGACGCCGAAGACAGCCGCCGAGGCGATCCGGACCGATTTGCGGCTTCCGACCCTGGCGCCTGCGTCTGCCGCCAGTGCCGCCCAGCTCGGCCGAGCGACGCCAATCAGCAGGAGCACGACGCCGATCATCGCCAGGACCACCGCGACCGTCACCCACGGCGTGAGGTCCGGCCCCACGCACGAGGCCGGGTCGCATCGCGCCTGCGCGGCGGCCAGCACCAGGACCCAGGTGACCGCCCAGCCGATGAGCACGCCGGCTGCGCCGAACGGTCGCGGGAGAACAGCGA
>JAUSJS010000040.1 GCA_030647575.1 Candidatus Limnocylindrales bacterium
TCCTCGTAGACGGCGATCGTCGCCAGCGACGCGGCCAGGCTGACCGGGTGACTGCTGTAGGTCAGGCCGCCGTAGAACATCATCGATTCGAACTTCTCGGCGATCTCGTGGCGCATCGCGACCGCACCCAGCGGCAGGTACGAGCTGGTCAGGCCCTTGGCCATGGTCATGAGGTCCGGAGTGACGGCCCAGTGGTCCACCGCGAACCACTTCCCGGTCCGCCCGAAGCCGGCCATCACCTCGTCGGCGACCATCAGGATCCGGTTCCGATCGCAGATCTCGCGCACGCCGGCCACGTACCCGTCGGGCGGAATCAGGATCCCGTTCGTACCGACGATCGTCTCGAGGAAGACCGCGGCGATCGTGTGGGCGCCCTCGTAGCGGATGACGTCCTCGAGGCCCTGCAGGCTTTCGGCCACGGGACGGGGTCCCGCCTCTCCCCAGCGGTGCGTGTCCGGGTAGCGGACGACGCCGACGATGCCGGGCTCGTTGGCCCAGCGGCGAGGGTCGCCCGTGAGCGTCATCGCCCCGAGCGTCGCCCCGTGGTACGAGCGGTAACGGGCCAGGATCTTGTGGCGGCCGGTCGCATGGCGAGCCAGCTTGATCGCGTTCTCGATCGCCTCCGCGCCACCGAGCGTGAAAAAGACCTTGTCAAGGTCGCCGGGCATGATCTCGGCCAGCTTCGCCCCGAGTCGGGCGCGGATCTCCGTGGCGAATGCCGGCTGAACGTACTGCAGCTTGAGCGCCTGGGCGGTGATCGCGTCGATCACCCGCCGGTCGCCATGACCGATGTTGACGGACATGAGCTGACTGTTGAAGTCGAGGATTCGCCGGCCCTCGGGCGTGTACAGGTAGACGCCTTCCGCTCGGTCGATGGCGATCGGATCGAGCGCACCCTGGACGGACCACGAAAAGAACGTGTGCTCGCGCGAAAGTCGGGCGATCTCCTCGCTCGTCATCGAGCCCGGAGCGGTCGTGATGCTCATGAATTTCACCTCGGAGACGGGCGCGGCGGCGCCGCGGGCGGGTCGAGCCTCGAATGGACGGCGGAGACCCGCCGTCGCTGGTGCGCCATTACAGCACAACCGCGGGGCAACGGCGATCGGGCGGCGACGCGCGACCGGCCGCGTCTGGTGCTAGTGTGACTCGGCGTCCTCGATCAGGAGGAACCCATGGACCGCACCGCCTTCCATTCCTGGCTTGCGCGTTACGTCGATGCCTGGCGACTCCTCGACCCGGTCGCCATCGGCGATCTGTTCAGCCCGGACGTGCGCTACGCCTTCGATCCGTTCAGCGAGGCGGTGGTGGGCCGCCCTGCGGTCGTCGCGGCCTGGCTAATCGATCCCGATGAGCCGGGCTCCTGGGAAGCCGACTACGAGGTCCTCGCGGTCGATGGCGACACCTACGTCGCGCACGGCCGGACCCGCTACCTGACCGACGACCGGGCGGACATCGATCGGGAGTTCGCCAACGTCTTCGTCTGCCGGTTCGACGACGACGGCCGCTGCCGCGAGTTCACCGAGTGGTATATGCGCCGGCGGCCGGAGGCGTTGCCGGACTGAAACTGGACAGAATCGGACGCCGCCGGGCGGTGTACCCTCTCCCCCTCTTCGACCACCCGAACCACCGTGCGAGGTGCACAGCCGATGCCCCGAACCGTCCGAGGCGCGCTCGTCCAGGCCAGCTGGACGGGCGACAAGGAATCGATGATCCAGAAGCACGAGGAACGAGCCCACGAGGCGGCCAGACAGGGCGCCCAGTTCATCCTTTTCCAGGAGCTCTTCTACGGGCCCTACTTCTGCCAGGTCCAGGACGCCCAGTACTACAGCTACACGGAGCTGATCCCCGACGGCCCGACGACGAAGCGGATGCAGGACCTGGCCAAGGGGACGGGCATGGTCGTTGTCGCGCCGATGTACGAAGTGGACGAGCGGGCGTCGGGCATCTACTACAACACCGCCGCCGTGATCGATTCGGATGGCACGTATCTCGGCAAATACCGCAAGACCCACATCCCGCACGTCAAGGGGTTCTGGGAGAAGTTCTACTTCCGGCCCGGCAACCTGGGCTATCCGGTGTTCCAGACGGCGGTCGGCAAGATCGGCGTCTACATCTGCTACGACCGACACTTCCCTGAGGGCGCCCGGGCGCTGGGCCTGAACGGCGCCGAGATCGTGCTCATCCCCTCGGCGACCTCCCGCGGCCTGTCGGAATACCTCTGGCGGATCGAGCAGCCGAGCCACGCCGTGGCCAACGGCTACTACGTCGGGACCATCAACCGGGTCGGCATCGAGAAAGAGATCGGCGACGACGACTTCTACGGCCAGAGCTACTTCGTCGACCCGCGAGGCCAGTTCGTCGGCGACGTGGCCAGCGCCCATGATGAGGAGCTTGTCGTGCGGGACCTGGATCTCGACAGAATCGTGGAGGTCCGCAACACCTGGCAGTTCTTCCGGGACCGCCGACCGGACGCCTACGCGGACCTCACCCGCCCGTAGGAGGCGCTACCATCCCATCCGGCTCGGCCGTCTGGAGGAGGACGGCCGAGCCGCTTCGTTCCTCCCAGCAGGAGGCGCCATGCAGTTCGGCTTCACGCTCAAGCCCGACCACACGATCGAGCGCACCCTCGCGCTGACCCGCCAGGCCGAGGCCGCCGGCTTCGACTACGGCTGGCTCTTCGACTCGCACGTCCTGTGGCGTGAGCCGTACGTCCTTCTGACGCTGATGGCCGGGGCCACCACCCGGCTCCGGCTCGGCACCTGCGTGACGAACCCGGCGACCCGCGAACCGTCCGTCACCGCGTCCGCGCTGGCCGTCCTCGACGAGGTCTCCGGCGGGCGGATGGATCTGGGCATCGGGCGGGGCGATTCGGCGCGCCGGGTGCTGGGCAAGCCGCCGACCACGATGGCGACCCTAGAGGAGGCCATCCGGGTGATCAAGGCACTGGTCGAGGGCCGCGCGGTCGAGTACGAAGGCGCTCAGCTACAGTTCAACTGGACGGGCTCCTGGACGCTCCCGATCTGGGTTGCCGGCTACGGACCCATGGCCCTGGCGATGGCCGGGCGAGTGGCCGATGGGCTGATCCTCCAGCTCGCGGATCCGGATCTCATCCGCTGGTTCGTGAGCCAGGTTCGCGAGGCGGCGCGGGCCGCCGGTCGCGACCCCGGGTCGATCGCCGTCCAGGCCGCCGCGGCCGCCTACGTCGGGCCGCTGGAGGTGGGTCGCGAACGCACGCGCTGGTTCCCGGCGCTCGTCTCGAACCATGTCGTGGACCTGGTCAACAAGTACCCGCGCGAGGTTCTACCGGCGAGCCTGACCGGCTACGTCCGCGACCGCTCCGGCTACGACTACCTCCACCACGCTGAGGTGGGCTCGGCGAATGCCGCCTTCGTCGGCGACGAGGTCACGGATCGATTCTGCGTGCTGGGCAGCGCCCGGGATCACGTCGCCAAGCTCGGGGAGCTGGCCGCGGCGGGCGTCGACCAGTTCAACCTGTACCTCATGAACGGTGACGAGGAAGCACAGCTCGAGATCTACGGCCGCGAGGTGATCCCCGCCCTGCGCGACGTGGTCGCGGCACGCTAGAGGAGGATCGGATGCGCACGCTCATCACCAACGGCACGATCGTCACTGCCGACGGCTCGTACGTCGCTGACGTCCTGATCGATGGCGAGACGATCGCCCAGATCGGCCGCGACCCTGCCGGGGCGAGCGTGACCGCCGACCAGACCCTGGACGCCACCGGCAAGTACGTCATCCCGGGCGGCATCGACGTGCACACCCACATGGAGCTGCCGTTCGGCGGCACGTTCGCAAAGGACACCTTCGAAACGGGGACGCGCGCCGCCGCCTTCGGCGGGACGACCACGATCGTCGACTTCGCCGTCCAGGGCAGAGGCCAGTCGCTGCGCGAGGGGCTCGATGCGTGGCACGCCAAGGCCGAGGGGAACGCGGTCGCCGACTATGGCTTCCACATGATCATGAGTGACGTCAACGACTCGACCCTGGCGGAGATGGACGCGCTGGTCACCGAGGGCGTGCCGGACTTCAAGCTGTTCACGGCCTATCCCGGCGTCTTCTACAGCGACGACGGTGCCATCCTCCGGGCGATGCAGCAGACCGCCGGCAACGGCGGGCTGATCATGATGCACGCCGAGAACGGGATGGCCATCGACGTCGTGGCGGCGCAGACCATGGCGGCCGGCACGACCGATCCGATCGGCCACGGTCTCGCCCGGAAGGCCGTGTTCGAGGGCGAGGCGACCAATCGGGTCATCCGCCTGGCCGAGGCGGCCGGAGTTCCCGTCTACATCGTCCACCTGTCTGCGCGAGAGGCGCTGGACGAGGTCCGTGCCGCTCGGGACCGCGGCTCGCCCGTCTTCGCCGAGACCTGCCCGCAGTACCTGTTCCTCTCGCTGGACGACCTCGGAAACGGATTCGAGGGTGCCAAGTTCGTCTGCTCGCCGCCACTTCGGACGAAGGACCACTGGGACGACCTGTGGGGCGGACTGCTCAAGGATGACCTCCAATTGGTGGCCACGGACCACTGCCCGTTCGACTTCCACGGCCAGAAGGATCTCGGCCGGGGCGACTTCCGCAAGGTCCCAAACGGCCTGCCGGGCGTGGAGGATCGGATCGACCTGCTCCACGACGGCGGCGTCGTGGCGGGACGGATCTCGAAGGAGCGCTGGGTGGAGATCGTCTCGACCGCGCCGGCCAAGCTGTTCGGGATGTTCCCACGCAAGGGAACGATCGCCGTCGGCTCGGACGCCGACCTCGTGATCTACGACCCCGACCGGCGCCGGACGATCTCGGCGGCGAGCCACCACATGGACGTCGACTACTCGTGCTATGAGGGTCGGACCGTCCAGGGCGCCAGCGACGTCGTCATGTCGCGCGGCTCGGTGATCGTCCGCGACGGCGAGTTCACCGGCCGGAAGGGGCACGGCCAGTTCGTCCGCCGCGCCCGCGCCGATCATGCCCGACTCAGCTGATCGCGCCCGGATGAGCTGAACGCGAGCCCCCGGCCTCCGGGGACCCTGGCTCGCCGCTCGAACCAAGGTCCCACTCATCCTCTGGGCCCATTGGCTTATATCAGCTGGCCTCAAAGGCTGATTTGATCTGGCCGCAAGAGATTCCTCGACTGGAAGCGGTGACGGGCGTTCGAGGGGGACACCGTGGCTAACCCGATTTGGTCTCGATGACCTCCATGACCCGCTCGAAACGGAGTGCGCGAACAATGTATGCCTCGACCCAAGCAGTTCCGGTTCAACAGCGCAGAGGGCGCCTGCTCGTGTTGCTGATGGGCGCGCTGGCCATGCTCGGCTTGAGCGCCGGACAGCTGTCACTCGCCCTGTTCACGGACCAGGAGACGGTCACCGGGACGTTCTCCACCGGCTCGATCATCCTCGACGATGTGAAGATCGATGCCCTGACCCTGACGACCAGCGACATGATGCCCGGCGACACGGTGACCGACGACGTCGTCGTCGAGAACGACGGGACGTCCCAACTTCGCTACGCACTCAGCACGTCGAGCACGAACGCCGACGCCAAGGCGCTCCGTGACGTGTTGACCCTGACCGTGAAGACGATCGACGTGACGACGCCGGGCACGCCGTGCGATAACTTCGACGGCACGTCCGTGCTCGCGGCGACCGTCCTCGGGGCCGGCACGGCCGCCTTCGGCAACCCGGCCGCGGGTTCGCAGGCCGGTGATCGGACGCTGAACGCGGCTGCCAACGAGACGCTCTGCTTCCGGGTCACCCTGCCGTCGGGCACGGGCAATGCCTACCAGAGCGCAACCTCGACGACGACGTTCACCTTCGACGCCGAGCAGACAGCCAGCAACCCGTAGTCAGCAGTCGCCTCTGCGCACAGCGCCGTCGCCGCCGACCGAATGACCGAATGACCGAATGACCATGAGCCCGCCCATCGACATCGCCCGCCGCGTTCTGTTCGCCGCGTGGGTCGTGGTCATCGGCGGGCTCGTGCTGCTGGCACTGGGTTCATGGGTGGCTCCGCTTGTCGGACAGCAGCCGTTCGTGATCCGGGGGCCGTCGATGACCCCGGCCATCCCGGTTGGCTCGCTGGTCTTCGCGCGCGAGACGGCGGCAGACCAGATCGCCAGCGGCGACGTTATCACGCTGGCTGCGGGCAACGGAACCGTTGTCACCCACCGGGTGATCCGGGTGGCCGAGCTCGATGGCACTCGGCACTTCGAGACGAAGGGAGACGCGAATACGTCGCCTGACCCTGTGCTCGTCGCCCCGGGGCAGGTCGCGGGTGTCGTCGATCTGTCGGTTCCGATCGCCGGGTATGCCCTGGCGATGCTGTCGACGCCAAGCGGGCTGGTGTCCGTGGGGTCGCTCCTCCTCGCATCGCTCATGGCGATCTGGTTCCTCGATGACCTTGCGACAGACCGTGCGACGGCGAACCGCGGGCAGGTAACGCCCGATCGTGAACGCGCCGCCTCGTCGACCCATCCTGCTCGCCGCCGTGCTGATGAAAGCCTTAGTCGCGGGCGGTGGCGGCCGCGCCAGCCTCGCACTGCTGACCGACAGCGAGAACGATGCGAGCGTACGACGATCGGTAGCAACACCCTCGACGTCGCGAACTGGCAGGGCGGGAGCGGGACGCGGGTCAACAAGACCCTGGAGCCGCCCGCCTGAAGGCGCGGGTCCACAGACCGCCCGGCCGCCAGTCGCCGGGCATCCAACGCTGAAACGGAACTTGCCCCCGAGCGTCTCGTCCTGGAGCTGACCGAGAGCGTTCTGTTCTCGGAGTCCGACGCGATCGATCGGCCTCTTGCGGGCGGAGGGGATTGAGCGACTCCTCGAACTGCAGCGGCTTCGCGAGATCGGTTGCGAACTCGGGCAGGGCTATCTTTTTTCGTGACCGATCGACGCCAGTGCGCTCGATCGACTTCTCGCGGCTCCACTGATCGAACCGTCGGTCAGGATGCCCGACGACAAGGTGATTGGGATCGCAGGACGGCGGGCCACCGGCTGAAGCGTCACGACGACGTCGTGGGACGGTGTGGGTTAGATCTCGGCCGGACGTCGGGCGAAGATGCGAAACGCGGCGAGGAGGAGTGCCTCGATCAGCGTCCAGCCGACCAGCGCCACGAGTGCGGCGATATCGAACACGGAACCCTGGTCTGCCCGCACCCGATCCAGCGCGAACATGCCGCGGAAGGGTTCGACGAACGGATCGGTCACGCCCAGGATGAGCGCGACGACGTCGTTGCCCGGATTTGCCACCAGCACGAGCAGGACGAGCCGCAGGATCAACGCGGCCTGGAGCACGCCGAACGCAAACGTCACGATGCGCGCCGCGACCACCGGGCCCTCGGGCCGGGCCGGCACTGAGGCGCTTTCGGTTGTACGGACGGTGGAACTCACTGCCGGATCCCGAAGGCTCGGGTCGACGACGCTCGTTTCGCGGGTCGTCTCACGTTCGTAGTCGGTCACAGCACACCTCCTGGAGCGAATGCTCTCGTCAGGGTGGGCGCATTGAGGTGACGGCCCACCAACCGGAGCGCCTGCTGGGGCTTGCAACAATGTGACAATCGGAACGTCGACGGCGAGCGCCTCGGGCGCCGGTGGGAGATCGGCGGCATCCCTACCCCCACTGTCGCGGTCAAGCGCGCGAGTCGGGCGCCTCGCCTACCGCGTGCGCGGGAACCCGAGGTCGATCTTGCTCGTACCCGGATCGGGCCAGCGCGAGGTCACGATCTTGGCGCGGGTGTAGAACTGGATCCCCTCGGGGCCGTACATGTGCAGGTCACCGAAGAGCGAGCTCTTCCAGCCACCGAAGCTGTAGTAGGAGACCGGGACCGGGACCGGGACGTTGATGCCGACCATTCCGGCATTCACCTCGAACTGGAACTGGCGGGCGGCGCCACCATCGCGGGTGAAGATCGCCGTCCCGTTCCCGTACGGGTTGTCGTTGATCAGCTTCACCGCCTCGTCGTAGGTCTTGACCCGCACGACGGTCAGGACCGGCCCGAAGATCTCGTCACGGTAGGCGTCCATCGCCGGCGTCACGTTGTCGATAAGTGACACGCCCAGGAAGAATCCGTCCGAGTTCTTGTAGAGCGGGTGCTCGCGTCCGTCGGCGACGACCGTGGCGCCCTGCGCCGGCCCGCTGTCCAGGTACGACGCGACCTTGTCGCGGTGCTGACGGGTGACCAGCGGGCCCATCTCGGCGCTCGGGTCGCTGCCCGGACCGACCTTGACCTTGGGCAGCCGCGCCTTGATCGCCTCGACCAGCGGATCGGCGACCGAACCGACCGCCACGACCGTGGCGATCGCCATGCAGCGCTCGCCGGCCGAGCCGTAGCCCGCTGAGATCGCCGCATCGGCGGCCATCTCGATGTCGGCGTCGGGCAGCACGATCATGTGATTCTTGGCGCCGCCGAGGGCCTGGACCCGCTTGCCGGCCTTCGTCCCCGTTTCGTAGATGTAGCGCGCGATCGGCGTCGAGCCGACGAAGCTGACGGCGGCGATGTCCGGGTGCGCCAGGATCGCATCGACGGCGACCTTGTCGCCGTGCACGACGTTGAAGACGCCGTCCGGGACACCGGCCTCGGCGAGCAGCTTGGCCAGGAAGTTGGCGGCCGACGGGTCCTTCTCGGACGGCTTCAGGATGAAGGCGTTGCCCGTCGCGATGGCCGTCGCGAACATCCACATCGGGACCATGGCTGGGAAGTTGAAGGGCGTGATCCCGGCCACGACACCGAGCGGCTGGCGGATCTGATAGACGTCGACCCCGGTGCTCGCCTGCTCGGTGAAACCACCCTTCATCAGGCTGGGGATCGAACACGCGAATTCGAGGTTCTCGATGCCGCGGGCGATCTCGCCGAGGGCGTCGCTGGGGACCTTGCCGTGCTCGGCCGTGAGGTGCGCGGCCAGCTCCTTGCGGTGGGTCTCGACCAGGTTGCGGATCTTGAACATGAAGTCCGTCCGCTTCGACAGCGAAGTCGCACGCCAGGCCGGGAAGGCGGTCTTGGCCTCGGCGACGGCCGCACCGACCTCGCTGGCCGACGCGAAGTCGACGTACCTCGTCACCTGGCCGACCGCGGGATCGTAGACGGGACCTTCGCGCCCGGACGTTCCGGCAACGGTCCGCCCACCGATCCAGTGGCTGACGCGTTCCTTGGTCGGGGCGTCGGAACGGGCGACGCCGGGCTCTGCGACCTGTGTCATCGGAAGACCTCTTCGTGTCGTGGCCGCCGATCGGGCGGTCCGGGCTCTCCTGGTGTCTGACAACGATACTCCGTCGCCGTCGCGAGCCGACCGGAGCGCCTCTTTACCGGGCAGCCGCCGGCGTGCGACCGCTCAGAATCGCGGCCGAGTCTCGGGGTCGGCCCAGGTGACCTCCGGGTGCGCGGCCTCGGGATCGCGCGACCCGGGCCGCCGCCTGACGACCGCGATGAACGCGACGAGGCATCCAAGCGCGATCGCGGCGGCAATGAGGCCGCCGGCGCTCAACCCGCCAATCGCGGTCGGGTCCCGCCAGGTCAGGGAGATCGCGGCACGCGCAACCGCCCAGGCGCCCAGCGCGACGGCGAATAGCCGCCCGTCGCGAGCCTGGAACCCCTCGGCCGCCACCGCGAGGGTCAACACGGTCAGGATGACGAGTGTCGCGATTCCCTCGTACGCCTGCGACGGGTGCGACGGCAGCTCCGGAGCCAGCGAGCCCCATGGGCCGGCGCCCACGAACGCCGTCGCCCAGGCCAGATCGCTCGGCTGACCCTGCCCGGAGCCACCGAGGACCATCGCCAGCTTGCCCGCGCCGAGCACGAAGAGCAGCGGCAGGGCGGCCGTTCTGAGCCAGTGGCCGAACGGCGCGCCCAGGAGTGCGGCAACGTACGACCCCGAGAGCAAGCCACCGACGACGGCGAGCCCCAGCTCCAGAGATCCCTGGCCAGGATCGACGATTGCGCCGGTGTTGGCGGCGTAGTAGTCGACATGGAGCAAGACGTAGCCGAGGCGCCCGCCGAACACTGCGCCCGGGACGGTCGCCACGGCGATGAATAGCAGGTCGTCCGGGCGCAAGCCCTCCCGTCGGGCGATGAGCCCGGCGATGACCAGGGCCGCCGCGATGATCGCAACGAGTGCGACCGTCTGCCAGCGCACGACGAGGCCATCGGCCAGGCGGAGCAGGGGGTCGAAGTCGAACGCGATGATGGCGGTGGGCACGATGGCCGGAGTGTATCGAAGCGTCGGCACGGCGCCTCGGACGTTGCCCGCAAGCCAGAGACGTCGTGTGCGTGCAACATCAGACGGTGTGCGTTCATCAATCGCGGGCGCCGACGACCTCCACCGCTCTGAAGATCGGGCCGACTTGGCAGATTGATGCGATCTCCTCGGATATCACCCCGCGGACGGTCACCGTGGCGCCCGGGCCAACGCTTTGCCCGCCCGGGCCGACGAGCCGTCCCGAGGCCCGATCGAGCCGCCAAGGATCCGGGTAGATCACTTCGTATCTGGTGCCATCGGTGGTCTCGAGGTAGCCGCAGCCGGCTTCGACGGTATCGAAGCCAAGCGTGCCCGTAAGGAGGCGTTCGTCGGC
>JAUSJS010000049.1 GCA_030647575.1 Candidatus Limnocylindrales bacterium
CATTCGTCGGGCTGGAGCCGCGGCGGCCGCGGCCGCCGCTCCGCTCGGGCTCGCCTACCGGTTTGCTCTGGCCTACCGCGTTCGTGCCGGCTACCCACGGCGGAATCCGCCGCTGGTGACGCCAGCGGATCTCGGATTGCCGATCGAGACCACCGTCGTCGAGTCCGATGGGGTCGCGCTGCCGGCCTGGTTCATCCCGGCCCGCGACGGGCAGCCGGGTCCTGGCGTGGTTCTCGTCCACGGCTGGGAATCGGCGCGTGACCGGACCCTGCCAATGGCCGTCTTCCTGCACGCGGCAGGCTTTCACTGCCTGACCTTCGACGTTCGCGGTCACGGCGCCAACCTGTCCGAGTCACTGCCCCTGAGCGCCGGCGAGTTCGGCCGTGACGCGGAGGCGGCCTTCCGCGCATTGCTGGCGCGCCCTGAGGTCACCGTGGGGGCCATGTCGGGCCACTCGATGGGGGCCGTCGGCGCGATCCTGGCGGCCGCCGCGGACCCGCGGGTCGTAGCCCTCGTGGCAACCTCCGGGCCAGCCGATCCGTACCGATTGACCCGCCAGACGTTCCGGCTCGCCCATCTGCCGATCCCCGACCCGATCGCCTATCCGCTGGCCTGGCTGACGACCCGGGTCTACCTCAGGCCGCGCGGCCACCGCGTGCCGGACATCAGTGCATCGGCCGCCATTGCCCGCTACGCCGGGCCGGTCCTGCTGGTCCACGGCGATCAGGACGCGGTCGTGCCGGTCGGCCACATGGCCCGGCTGGCCGACGCCGTTCGCCGGGCCAGGGCCGGAGATCCCGACGCCGCACCTGTCGAGACCCTGATCGTCGCCGGCGGCCAGCACTCGTGGCTGTATGAGGACCCTGGCTACCGGCGGGCAGTGGCCCGGATGCTGACGATGGCCTGCGGGGGTCCGCTCGATCCCGAAGCGGCCGGCGAGATCGCCGCCGTGACGCCCGCCCAGCGGATTCCCGACGCCGAGACGAGGTTCGCCGCCATGGAAGAGACGCACGGCGGCCTGCGCACCCTCGCCCAGGTCGCGCTCCCTGGGGCGATGCGTCCCCGCCCGGACGACGACCGCGCACCAAACAATGACGCGGCCCAGAGTACGGCCGAACCGGTGTCGGCGCCCGCGCGGCTCGCGGCCGAGCCATGAGCGACGCCCTATCGTCGGTCTGGGAGGCGATCGCCGGGAAGCGTGCCATTCGAACGTTCAGCGCCGAGCCGCTGGCCCCGGCGCAGCTCGATCGAATCCTGCAGGCCGGTCGTCACGCCGGAAGCAGCAAGAACCGCCAGCGCTGGACGTTCATCGTGTGTCGTGACCGTCAGCACCTGCGGGAGCTGGCCGCAGTCGGCCCGTTCGCCGATCACATCGCGGGAGCGGCCGTCGCGATCGCTCTCGTGACCCCCGATGCTCGTCCGCCCGACGCCGGGCGTTCGATCCTGTTCGATCTGGGCCTCGCGGCCGAAAACATGATGCTGGCGGCCTGGGAGCTCGGGATCGGCAGTGTTCCGGCGACCGTCTACGAGCCCGAGCTGGCTCGCCGCCTGCTCGGCTACCCCGACGACCAGTTCTGTGAGTATCTGCTCTCGTTCGGCTACCCGGCCGACCCCGGCGACCTCACGCGTCCGCCGGCCAAGGGTGGTCGTCGCCCGCTGAGCGAAATGGTCCACGAGGAGCGCTGGTAGCGGCCGACCTCGGGCGCGACGGCGGACTGCGGACTGGTGCCATGCACGGCTCGGCCCGCTCCGGGTCGCGCCGTTCCTGCGCCGGTTGGTCAGACGGCGTCGTCCTGGTCGAAGCCGCCCGACCAGTCGATGTCGAGCGCGATCGAGCTATCGGCCAGGCTCGCGCCAGCCTCGGGCGCCGGGGCACCGAGCTCGAGGTAGGCGGCCATGGCGGCCTCCAGTCCAACGTCGCGTCCAGCTGTCTCGGACAGGAGCCACTTCTGCTCGAGCACGTCGCAGTACGCCTGGAGTGGATCGCGCAGCGGCCCGATGGCCGGGACCAGGGCGGCAATCGCGGGCTCGAGGACTTCGGCCAGCCAGCGCTCGGCGGCCGCCTCGGTCGTGACCGGCGAGCGGGTCGACGACTCCAGCCAGGCCTGGTACTCGCGGATGTCGTTCAGTAGCAACCGGGCCTGACCCTCCAGGGCCACGAGCCGGGTCAGCTTCTGGAGCTGATGGGCGTGGAACCGCCGACCGGCCACGGCGACGCGCAGCCGCACCACGTCGGCCGTCGGTGAGGTCGGCTCGAGCGCGACCTCGTCGATGGCGAAGCCGAGATCGTTAAGCCGCCGGATCCTCGCCCGGATCGCGTGACGGTCGCCGGGCGCCACCTCAGGTTCCAGGTGAAGCTCGTCCCAGACCGCGGTGTACCGGGCGTGCACCGTCTCCGCTGCCGCGACGGCGTCGTCGAAGACGTCGTCGCGGCCCTGCATCGCCCCGAGGTCAGCCAGACCGAAGGCCACGTTCTCGACCAGGATGTCGAGGTCGTAGGCGCGCTGCCCGTCCGAGAGCGCCGGATGGATCTCGCTGGTCTCGGCGTCGACGAGGTAGGCCTGGATCTTGTCGCCGTCACGGCGGAACAACGTGTTCGCCAGCGAGCAGTCGCCCCAGTAGACACCGGCTCGATGCAGGTCCACCAGGAGCGACGCCATCGCGTCGAGGAGGCGATCGCGGTACGGCCCGGGCCCAAGCGGGAAGCGCATCAGCAGCCGGCGGTACTGGATCGAGTAGGTCAGGTACTCGGTGATCAGGATCGCGCTGTCGCGTTCCGGCGCCTCGGCCAGGCCGACGGCCATGACCGCCGGCAGGCCCGCGATCTCGAGGTGGCGCAGCACGTCGAATTCCGCGCTGGCCACGCCCAGCGGCTCCTCCTTGAGCGCGAACGTCAGGCCGTCGACGACCAGGAAGCGGACTAGGTGCCGAGATGGACCGACCGGCAGGTCGCGGAACTGAAGCATCTTCGCCGGCCAGGATCCGAGCGGCAGTTCCCACGGCAGGTCGAGCAGCTTCGAGGCGCGCTCGCGCAGGCGCAGGCGCGGGAAACCGGCAGCGGCGGTGAGGATCGGTTCCGTCAGAGCTTCTTGCGCAGGTAGGCCGTCACCGTTGAGTCGTACCCGAGCGACTCGTAGAGGTGTCGCGCCTCGGGTCGATGGTGGCCGGCCGTCAGCTCGACGAATGCCGCGCCGAGCTCCAGACCGATTCGTTCGGCCTCGCCCATCAGCGCTCGACCCACGCCTCGCTCGCGCGCGCCGGCGTCCACGACGAGCGCAAGGATCCGCAGGATCAAGTCGTCGTGCTCGAAGCGCGCCATGGCGTGGACGGCGATGAAGCCCAGGATCGCCTCGTCGTGCTCGGCGACGATCACGCGCGATTCGGGCGTGCTGAAGTTCTCCAGGCGGGCCACGATGTCGCTCGGCCCCGCCGGGTATCCCTCGTCGGTGAAGAGCGCGGCGATCGCCGCCGCGTCCGCCGGTTGGGCGGGGCGGAGCGAGATCTGGGCTGCATCGGTCATGCGCGAATGGTACCCGCCAACTCGATGAGGAGCCGGTGCGGTCCGTGGATCGGGCCGTCGAGGACGAGCCGCTCAGCGCCGAACGGCCCGGCGCGCTCGACCGAGATCTCGATCCCGGCGACCCGCGCACTCGCTGCTGCTCCCGGCAGATCGGCGACCGCCAGCCAGACGGCGGCCGGTCCCTCACCGAAGCGTGCCAGGGTGGCGGCCAGCCGACCTTCCGTGGCAGGCTCGAGCAGCACGAGCGACATCGCGTCCGGGAGGACTCCACGGACCACACGGCAGCGGGCGCCCAGTGCGAACGTCTGCGCGGCGTCCAGGAAGCGGTCGGCCGGAATGCCGAGCTCGGCCCCGAGCTCGGCAGCGGCCCGCTCCAGCTCGACGGTCGCCCAGCCGAGCGCGATCGGCCGGCCGGCGATCGCGCGCCGGGGCTGGACCTCGGCGACGGCTGCCAGCAGGGCTCGAAGCCGGTGGAGCGGGCCGATTGCCGTCACACCAGCAGGAGATCGGGGCCGGCGTCGCCGATCCGCTCGAATCCGATGCTCTCGTAGAGCCGGATCGCAACGTCGTTGTCGGCGAACACCCCGAGATAGGTCCACTCGCTCCCGGCGCTCAGCGCGTCGCGGACAGCAGCTGCGGTGACGATGCGACCGAATCCCCGACCGCGCGCCCAGCTCGCCGTGCCGATCGATGACAGGTAGGTCAGGTTGTCGAACGTTGCACGCCGGGCGACTGCGGCCGGCTGCCCCTCGAAACGGACGAGGTAGTGGGTGAACCACGGATGGCGCAGCGAGACCAGCGTTTCGGCCGCGACGCCGGGCTCGCGTTCGGCGACGACGTCGAACGCGTTGGCGAGGACCTCGACGATGGCCCGAGACAGCTCGTCGGCGGGCGGCCCGTTCAGACCCGCGGCGCACTCGAGCGTCACGCCGGGTGGCAGGGTGGGCTCGCCGGGCCGCCCGACCGCCGACGGATCGGCGAGCGCCATGACCGTGCCCGCGCCCATGTCGCGGAACCCGTTGGCCGTCAATCGCGCGACCAGGTCCCGTGGCGTGTCGTGGACCGGCGATGGCCAGATGTGGGGTTGCCTGGCAAATGTCGCGAAGAGCACGATGATCTCGGTCAGGCGACGATCGAAGGCGTCTGGCTCGGCCGGCCAGCGGATGGCGGCGAGTCGATTCCAGAATGGCTCGGGGTCCTTCGAGTCGTGGAGCAGGATCGCGTCACCGAGGTCGCGCAGCTCTCGAACGGGCGTGGCGTGGACCCGCGCCTCGTGCATCAGGAGGTTACGCATCGTGTCGGAATCGATATCGATCGGCATTGCCACACGATAGCTGGCGAAAAACCAGGGTATCGGATGTCACGTAGGATGGGCTGAGACCAGTACCTCGAAGGAGGATCCGATGCGCCACCGACCCCTCGTCACCCTTGCCGCCGGCGCCATCCTGCTCCTCGCCGCCTGCTCGTCTGGTGGCGCCACCTCAGCTCCGACCACCGCGGCCTCCGCGGCGCCCAGCGCCGAGGCCCCCGCTGCGCCCCCCGCGGCGGCCTGCGCCGAGAGCGCAGCGGCCGGCGAGGTGTCGGTGGCGATCAAGGACTTCGCCTTTGGCCCGGCGGACATCCAGGCGAAGGTCGGCCAGACCGTGACGTTCACCAACAACGACTCGGCACCCCATACGGCCACCCTCGACGACGGTTCGTGCACCACGCCGAACATCTCCAACGGCGCCTCGGACGGCCTGGTGCTCAGCGCCGCCGGTACGTACCCGTTCCACTGCAGCGTGCACCCCACCATGAAGGGCACGATCACGGTCAGCTGACCCGTCGACGAGACGTTCGTCGTCAGCGGCGATCCGTCAGGCGCGCTCCACGACGAAGATGGTCGCGCCTGACGGCAAGTCGATGACCGCGGGGCCCGGCAGGCCAGCCTCGGCGAACCACCTGAGGAATCGTTCGCGCGTCACCAACGCCGTGCCCTGGTAGAGCTCGTCGAGCTGGACGCCGGCAATCAGCTCACCCTGGCGCGTGCGGAACTCGTCCAGGCTGGAGGGCAGGGCCCAATCGAGCACCAGTAGTCGCCCACCCGGGCGGACCGCCGGCCAGGCGGTTCGCAAGGCCGCCTCAGGGTCGCTCAGCTGGTGAAGCGCGTACTGGAAGTAGGCCAGGTCGAAGTCACCGGCCGTGTCGAGGCGGGTCACGTCGCCAGGACGGATCTCGATCCGGTCGGCGAGACCCGCCGCAGCGACGTTGCTCCGGGCGCGGGCGACCGAATCCGGCTCGAATTCAAAGCCGACGAGCTCGAGCGCCGGGAAGCGTCGAGCCATGGCGATGAGCCAGCGGCCGCCGCCACAGTGGATGTCGACGACACGACCCCCCGCGGCGAGGTCGCCGACGAACTGCGGCAGCTCGGCCAACGCCTCCTGGAAGAAGACCGCAACGTCCTGGACGGTCAGCCGCTCGATCGACTGCCGGTAGCGGTCCGGACGCTGCCGGATCGGTTCGCCGGTCCTGAAGAAGTCGAGCATGCCGTTCCAGTCGAGCGAGGCGACCACCGAGTGGACGAACTGCCCGCCCAGGAACTCCGGCCGCGCCTCATCGAGCAGGACCACGGCCGTCTCCTCGTCGAGGACGAGGCGGTCATCATGGAACTCGGCGAGCTCATGAGCGTCCGCCGCCGAGACCCACGCCTCGATCGGACCGCTGGCGCAGCCGCTCAGGCTCGCAAGCTCCGACGCCGACAGGCCCTGCCGGCCGGCCGCCCGAAGCCGCGCGAACAGGCCGAGCTCCACCCCGAGATAGACCAGCCAGGTCCGCTGGAACCCGGTGAGGGTATCGATGAGTTCGTCGAATCGGTCGTCGAGGCGCATCGTGGCCGGATTGTCGCATGGCGGCCCGGCCAGCCGGCCGGTCCGGCCGGGCGTCGCTCCGGGTACCGTACGGTTTCCGACGCAACGGTCGGCGCGGACCCATGGTTCTGGGGATCGATGGACACCGACAGCCAGCTCGTCGCCGCGCTCGCCAGTGACCTCGACGGCGCGTTCGAGAACCTCGTCCTGGCCCACCAGGACCGTCTCTATTCGATCGCGCTCCGAATCCTGGGCGATGCTCGAGACGCGGAGGAGGCCGCGCAGGACGCGCTCGTCCGAGCCTACCGAGCTCTGGCCGGATACCCCGCCGAGCGCATCCGCCAGCTCCGACTCCGGCCCTGGCTGGCCACGATCGTGCTCAACCTGTGCCGGTCGCGGATCGGGCGACGCGCAGCAGCGGGACGTCCGGCCCTGTCACTCGACGCCGCTGAGCCTGGGACGCTGCAGCCGCCGGCCGACGAACGGACCGGACCGGCGGCCACCCTTGCCCGGCGCGATGCGGGCCGTGCCTGGGCCGACCTGCTGCTGACCCTGCCGCCGGCCTACCGGAGCGCCGTCGTCCTGCGCCACGTCGACGGGCTCAGCTATCCAGAACTGGCGACGGCCCTCGATCGACCCGAGGGCACGGTCAAGGCTCAGGTCCACCGCGGCCTGGCCATGCTCCGAACGGCGTTTGAAACCGCCGAACGGCGGGAGCGCGAGGAGATGACCGCATGACCAACGAGGATCGGGAACTGGAGGCGGCAATGGCCACCCTGCTGACGACTGCGCCTCGGTCGCTCGCCCCGGGCGTTCTGGCGGAAATCGGGCTGGCCGATCGCTACGCCCAGATCGACTCGCCCATCGGGCCCCTCATCGTGGCCTGGAATGGGCTCGGGGTGTCGGCCGTCGAAGCGGCCGTCGACGACCCTCGGTTCGAGGCATCGCACGAGGTGCGGACCGGCCGCCGGACGATCAGGGCGGAGCGGCTACCGGATGCCCTGGAGCGGGCGATCCGTCGCCGGCTCGGCGGGAACCGCCGGGTTCGTATCGACCTGGATCTGCGCGGCCACACCGACTTCGAGCGCGACGTCTGGCAGAAGGCCCTGGAGATCCCGCGCGGTGAGGTGCGACCCTACGGCTGGGTCGCCGCAGAGATCGGCCGTCCCAGGGCGGTGCGGGCCGTCGGAACGGCGCTCGGCCACAACCCGGTGCCCTTGATCGTGCCCTGCCACCGGGTCGTCCGGTCGGACGGGATGATCGGGCAGTACTCGCTGGGTGGGCCGCAGAACAAGCGGACCATCCTGGCGGCCGAAGGGCTGGACCCGGACCGCCTGGAGTCCGAGGCACGGGCCGGGATCCGCTTCGTGGGTTCGGACACCACCGGGGCCGTCTGCCTGCCGACCTGCCATAACGCGACGCGGATCACGCCGGCCCATCGGGTGCCGTTCCGGTCGATGTCGGCCGCGTTCGCCGCGGGCTACCGGCCGTGCCGGGTGTGCCGCCCAGGATCGGGGGCAGTCGCCGCCTGACCCGACTGGACGCGTCCGCGCCGGCCGCGTACACTCGCGTCTTGGACCATTCCTCTATGCCAACGACTCCATCGGCCGCGCCGCGACGCTCGCCGATCTGGCTTGGGCTCCTCGTCCTTTACCTCGTCTGGGGCTCGACGTACCTGGGCATCGCGATCGCGATCGACACGATCCCCCCGTTCCTGATGGCGGCTTCCCGCTTTCTGATCGCCGGCCTGGTCCTGCTGGCCTGGTCCGTCGCCCGAGAAGGCCGCGCGTTCCGCTTGCCAAGCGCTCGCGAATGGCGGGACAGCGCGATCGTCGGTGCGCTCCTGCTCGGTGGCGGCATGGGAATGGTCGCCTACGGCGAGCAGACCGTTCCGTCCGGTATCACGGCCCTGTTCGTCGCGCTGATGCCGGTGTGGGTCGCGGTTCTCGGCTGGATCTTCCTGGGCGAACGGCTGCCCAGGCTCGCCGTCGTCGGGATCGTGCTCGGGTTCGTGGGCGTCGCGATCCTCATCGGCCCGTCCGCGTTCGGGGGCACGGGAGCCCTCGAGCCGCTCGGCCTGGCGGCCATCCTCATCTCGCCGATCTCGTGGTCCAGTGGCTCGCTCTTCGCGTCGCACCGGGCCGTCCTGCCCAGGCGCCCGCTCGTCTCGACGGGCGCACAGATGGTCAGTGGCGGACTGGTCCTGCTGGCCATGTCCGGGGTCAGCGGCGAGCTCGGAGGCTTTCGGATCGACGCGGTCTCGTCCGACTCGCTGATCGCGACGGTTTACCTGACGGTGATCGGGAGTCTTTTGGCGTTCACGGCCTACGGCTGGCTGCTGCGGGTCGCGCCGTTGCCGCTCATCGCCACGTACGCGTACGTGAACCCGGTCGTGGCGGTGATCCTTGGTGCGCTCGTCCTGCGCGAGCCGATCGAGCCGCGGACCCTGGTGGCGGGTGC
Organism: Candidatus Limnocylindrales bacterium; assembly: GCA_030647575.1. Classification (GTDB taxonomy): domain Bacteria; phylum Chloroflexota; class Limnocylindria; order Limnocylindrales; family CSP1-4; genus SPCO01. The sequence continues at coordinate 8,827 of JAUSJS010000049.1, forward strand.
CGTGATCATTTTCGCGGTC
>JAUSJS010000059.1 GCA_030647575.1 Candidatus Limnocylindrales bacterium
TGCTTCCCGACGGCCGCGGCGTGGCCCGGCCGGACGACCTTCGCCGATCTGGCCTCGCCATTCCCGAACCGGCGCCGGGTCGCGAGCCGCGCCTGCCCGATCCCGGTTTCGCCCGCTTCCGGGCCGACGGGGAGGCCCATCTGTTCTCTCCGCGCGTCGCCGGGGAGATCACGCGGCTCGCGGTCGGCGGTTCCGATGGCATCGCCGCGGGCGACATCGACAGCCAGCTGGCCCGCTACCGGTCGGCGCTCGATCGCCCCGCCGCGGATCGTGCCGTGCCGCGCGACGAGCTCCGGGTGCGTCGCTCACGGACGGCCTTGCCGCTCTCCGAGGTCGAGGACGCGCGCTCGATCGTCCGGCGCTTCGTCGTCTCGGCGATGAGCGTCGGCGCCCTCAGTCCCGAGGCGCACCAGGTACTGACGATCGGCATCCAGCGTGCCGGCGGCGCCGCGAACACCGGGGAGGGCGGCGAAGATCCCGCCTGGTACGAGCCCGGCCCGGACGGTCGCCGCCATGACGCTCGGATCAAGCAGGTGGCCTCGGCGCGCTTCGGGGTCACGGCCGCCTACCTCGCCCGGGCGGACCAGCTGGAGATCAAGATCGCCCAGGGCTCCAAGCCGGGCGAGGGCGGCCAGCTGCCCGGCCGCAAGGCGACCGCCTACATCGCAGCGCTCCGGCGCGGCCAGCCCGGCATGAGCTACATCAGCCCGCCGCCGCATCACGACATCTACTCGATCGAGGACCTCGCCCAGCTGATCGCCGACCTGCGGGCGATCAATCCGCGCGCCCGGATCGGGGTCAAGCTCGTCGCCGGGCGCGGGGTCGGCACGATCGCCGCGGGCGTGGCCAAGGCCGGGGCCTCGTACATCCACCTGTCCGGTCACGCCGGGGGAACCGGCGCCTCGCCACTCTCCTCGATCAAGCACGTCGGCGCGCCGTGGGAGCTCGGGCTCGCCGAGGTCCACCAGGTGTTGATGCGCAACGACCTGCGCGATCGCGTCGCGCTGCGCTCCGATGGCGGACTCCAGACCGGGCGGGATGTGCTGATCGCGGCGCTGCTCGGAGCCGAGGAGTTCGCATTTGGGACCGCGGCGCTCGTGGCCATCGGCTGTGACATGGCGCGCCAGTGTCATCTCGACACGTGCCCGACCGGGATCGCGACGCAGCGCGAGGACCTGCGGGCCAAGTTCAAGGGGACGCCCGACGACGTCGTCCGCTACTTCACGGCGATTGCCGAGGATCTGCGCCGCGAGCTTGCGGCGGTCGGGGCGCGCTCGGTCGGCGAGATCGTCGGCGAAAGCCGCCGCCTCCTGCGTCCCGTGCCTGCCGCACGGGCGGAGCTCGGGCCGGTCGTCGGTGCCGATCCCTGGCCGGCCAGCGCGGCTCGCCGGGCTGATCCGGCGAGCGCCGGCCGCGAGATCGGGCACGCTCCGGCGTCGCAGCTCGAGGCGGCGATCGTGGCCGCCTTCCGTGGGCAGGGCTCGGTCACGGCGGCCGGCCTGAGGCTCTCGACCGCGGATCGCTCGTTCGGGGCGAGCCTCACGGGCGCGTTGGAGCGCGGTGAGCTGCGCGGTCCGATCCGGCTCGAGCTGCGCGGCGCCGCCGGCCAGTCGTTCGGCGCCTTCGCCGGGACGGGCGTGGAATTGCGCCTGACCGGCCAGGCCAACGACTACGTGGCCAAGGGGCTGTCGGGCGGCTCGATCACGGTCGCCCCCGAGCCCGACCTGGGCTCGACGGCCTCGACCGAGGCGATCGCCGGCAACACCGTGCTTTACGGCGCGACGGCCGGCCGGCTCCACCTCGTCGGCCGGGCGGGGATGCGCTTCGCCATCCGCAACAGCGGCGCCGAGGCGGTCGTGGAGGGAATCGGCCCGCACGGCTGCGAGTACATGACCGGTGGCACGGTCGTGGTCCTCGGGCCGGTTGGGGCGAACTTCGGGGCCGGCATGACCGGCGGTCGGGCCTACCTCTACGACCCGACCGGGCGGCACGCCGCCGCGCTCGATGACCGCAGCGTTGCGGCTTTTCGGCTGGGCTCGGTCCTGGCCGACCGAACGGATGGTGAGGCCCGCCTGATCGAGCTCGTCCGTCTCATCGAGGCCCATCGCTCGGCCGGATCGGAGCTCGCCGACCGGCTCCTCCGTGACGCTGACCTCGCGACCACGTTCTGGCTGGTCGAGCCGATCGCCACCCCGGCTCCGGCGGCCGACGTCCCGCCTTCGCAACCGGACCGCAACCCTAGCGCAGCCGTATCGCCGCCGACAGCCGCGCGGGGCGTCCCTACCCTTGATCGATGATCCACCCATCCGATCCTGAGCTTCGCACGATCGCCGTCCGTGACGGCCAGCGCGGGCCGGTCACGTGCGCGGCCTGCGGCTGCCGCCTGGCGCCGTCGGGAGATGCCTTCGTCCACTTCAATCCGATCGGCGGGCGCGACGCCCGAGGTTGCCGGATCGACTGCGCGGACGCGGTCCACGACGCCACCGGCCGACCGATCGCCCTCGCCGTCTGATCGATCGCGCGAGGCCTCAGGCCGGCTGCTCCCCCTCGTCGAGGATTCGATAGCCGACGCCGCGGACCGCTACGACCTGCGGCCCGCCGGCCGCCTGGACTTTGGAACGAAGACGGGCCAGGTGGGGCTTCAGCCAGAGCAGGTCGGGATCCGATTCGGCCGGCCAGCCGGCGCGCGCCAGCTGCAGGTGGGGGACGATGTCCCCGCCCGCCCGGACCAACGATTCCAGCAGACGGAACTCCGTCGGCGTGAGGGACAGGGCCGTCTCGCCGACCCGGGCTTCGTGACGTCCCGGCTCCAGCACCAGCGCGCCGGCGGTGAGCGGTCCGCCGCCGGTGCTCCCCGGCCCGCCGGCGCGATCCACCCGCCGCATCACCGCGCTGATCCGGGCCAGCAATTCGGCCTTGCCGAATGGCTTGGTCAGGTAATCGTCCGCGCCGATGCCCAGCGCCCTGACCTTGGCCGCCTCGCCGCTCTCGCCGGAGACGACGAGGATCGGCGCCGAGCCAATGGCTCGCATCTGTCCCGCGACATTGAACCCGTCCGGGCCGGGCATCGCAAGGTCGAGCAGCACGAGATCCGGATGCTCCTCGCGGAAGCGCTTGACCGCGGTCAGTCCATCGTAGGCGGTGATGACCTGGTGCCCCTCGGTTCCGACGAGCGCGGTGATGGCCCCGACCATCGCCGGGTCGTCATCGACGACGAGGATGCGCAGTGGGCGGCTAGGCATGCTGATCATGATCCTCGGTCATAACAGCTCAGATGGCGACGGCTGCGGGCAGGGCGACGACGAATCGGGCGCCGTGCGGGCGGGCCGGCTCGCACCACAGCCGAGCGCCCATCGATTCGCCCAGGCGCTTGGCGGCGTACAACCCGATGCCCGAGCCCCGGGCCGTGTGCGTGTCGCGGCGCGCGTAGGGCTCGAAGATCCGCTCGCGCCATTCGTCGGGAATGCCCGGGCCCTCGTCGGAGACACCGAGCTGGACGACGCCCTCGTGCAGCGCCCAGTCGATCGTGATCGTGGTGTTGGGCGGCGCGTATTTCACCGCGTTCTCGACGAGGTGTTCCAGGATCTGGCGGAGGCGGGGCGGATCGGCCAGGCCGTGGAGCCGGACGCTCGGCACGATCTCGACCCGATGGCGATCGAGGATCGGCCGCAACGACGTGACGACCTCATCCACCAGGCTGCCGAGGTCGACCGGCGTGACCGAGGCCGGCCCCTCGGGGACGACCCGCACCGAGGCCAGGATCGAGTCGACGAGACGGTCCAGCCGCTCGATCTGTTCGAGGGTGGCGCGATGCCAGGCGGCGCGCGTCTCCCGGCGGGCCAAGTCGCGCGACTCGCGGCCGCGCAGTGGCGGCTCCTCGGCGAGCAGGTCGGCGTACGCGCGCACGACGGCCAGCGGCGTCCGCAGCTCGTGGGTGACCAGCGCGATCAACTCACTGCGCGCCTCGTCGATCGCCTTGAGTGCCTCGACGCGGGCCTCCGCCTCGGTCTGCTGGCGGCCCTTCTCGATGATCCCGGCGAGCAGGTCGGCGATCGCCCCGACCTGCGCCACGTCGCCAGCGCTGAAATCCCGCGGCTGCTCGGTCTGGACGTTGAGCACCCCGACGATCTGGTCGTGCCAGGTGAGCGGCACCGACAGCATGGAGGCGACGAAGCGGCGCTGGTCGATCCCCCGGACCCACAGGAATCGAGGGTCCGCCTTGACGTCGGGGATGACCAGCGGCCGGCGATCGGCCGCGACGCGCCCGGTCACGCCCTCGCCGAAGGGCACGCGCGCCCGGCCGATCTGGAAGCGATCCAGGCCATTGGTCGCCGCCAGCGTCAGGTACGCTCCGTCACGGTCCGGCAGGTAGAGCGAGGC
>JAUSJS010000061.1 GCA_030647575.1 Candidatus Limnocylindrales bacterium
GGGGGTCCGCCACGCTCGATCGCCGCGTTGGGGGGCCTCCGTATGAAGCAGATTCCTATGTCCCAGGCATCGAGCGTCACAACGTTCGGTTGGATCGCCGAACCACGCTCGGCCGGGCACGTCCCACGCGTGGCGAGGCAGCCGGAGGGGTCGTTGTCGGGGTCGATCCGCCCGATATAGGAATGGGGCGCATCTCTGGGTCGCGTACGGCTCGCGGGCGCCGCCTCGACGACGGCCCACGACCGCCGCCTCGAAGACGGCCCGCGGGCGCCGCCGCGGCCGCCGCCGCGGCCCGCCGGCACGCTCATGACAAGCGAAACCGGGCGCCGCAGCAAGGATGCACGGCGCCCGGAGGGCCGACCAGGGGTCGGCGCGCTGACTACATCGCCTCGAACGTCTCCGCGACTTCGATGCTGGCGCCGGCGTGCAGGACCGGGCAGCCCTTGGCCAGGGCCACGGCGGCGTCGAGGTTGTCGGCCTTGATCACGCTGTAGCCGGTCGACGGGTTCGTGCCGCCGTTGCTGACACTGCCGTTGGCCGCGATGGTCTTGACCTGCGAGACCGGGTTGCCGCCGTCGACGAGCGCCCCGCCGAGGGTGCCGAACCAGTCCGTCCAGGCCTTCATGACCTTGGCGCCCTCTTCGGGGCTCTCGGGCATTCCGCCACCGTGGTAGACGAGCAGATAGTTCGCCATGGATATGTCCTCCGGGATGAGTCTTCGCGGGCCCGACGGCGCCGCGCGGTGGCTCCTTGCCAGCCTACTCCCACGACGAATGAAGCCGGGCGGAATCGACAGGCCTGAACTGGTCGTTGATCCCCCGCTCAGAGACCCAGGACGAACCGAAGGGCGTCATCGACGCGAGAGACGGCCTCCGGGTTGAGGCGGCCGAGCTTCGGGCCCAGAAGGACCGTCGGGAAGGTCGCCAGCTGGTCGCATTTGACGAAGCCGTCCCTCGGGAGGCCAGCCTCGCGGGCGGCGACGGGAACGAGGTACCTCGGCTTCTCGGGGGCCGATCGTGGCGAGCTGGTCATCGGGGCCACGATGACCGTAGTCGACTTCGCCAGCCGATCCGTGCGAACGACGACGGCGGGGTGCGGACCCTTGATCACGTGGCCACCAAGATCGGGGAAGTCGATGTAGTGGACATCGCCCCGCATCGGCCCGGTTGCCGGGGGGGTTCGGCCGATGCCTACCATTCGAGCTCCGCCCACAGCTTCGCCGCGATGGGCAGGTATGCGTTCGCCCAGGCCAGGTTCTCTTCGGCATCGAGCTCCAGCGCCCGATCCAGGCTTTCCTGCTCGACCTCGGCGAGCATCCGACGGATCGAGGCGCCGATCGTCGCGCTGACCGAGAGGCCGCTCTCGGCCGCCGCCTCTCGAACGATCTCGACGAGGTCGCTCGGCAGGCTGATCGACAACTTCGTATGGGCCGCGGTGGACTCGTCTGCGCCGTACGGGGTGACGGCTTCGGCGAGGACCTTCGGGGAGTATGACCAGTGTTGACTCATGGTACGACCGATAGTAGGACGACAGGTATGACCATGTCAACCCCGAGGAATCACGGAGTCGCGACCGCCACGCCGTGGAGGTGCATGGTCTCGTCGAAGGTGTAGAGCGGCAGGGCACTCGACGAGCGAGCGGTCGCTGCGATCAAGGCGTCGAGGAGAGGAGCACCGGCGATGGATCGGGCGCGGACCAGCGCCTCGAGCGTGGCCGCCGTCGGCAAGCCGAGGACCGAAATGTTCTCGCGAGTCAGGAGCGAGATGAGCACATCGATGATGTCGCTGCGGCCGACGCCGTATTGCGTGCGCAGGACGTGGGCCGTCTCGATGAGCGCGACGATCGGGATCCCGATGTCCGTCGACCCGTCCATCAACGTCGTCGCCCGACGGGCCTGATCGTCCGGCGTCCCGACGAGATACCGCACGACGACCGAGGTATCGACGGCGATCACGCCTCTTGGCGATCCGGGTCGGGCGTTGCCCGGGCCGCGTCCCGCAGCGCCGACCAATCCTCGTCAGCCGGCTGGCGGGTGATCTTGTCCCGCAGCGAGGCCGACAGGGAACGGCGATGCGGACCGGGCACGAACTCCAGCACCACCCGTCCGTCCTCGACGCGCTGGATCGCCTCATCGCCGGCGTAGACACCCAGCTCCTCGCGGATCGCCTTCTCGATGGTGACCTGACCGCGTTCTCCTACCCGACTCGCCAAGTCTCTATCTCCAGCTGGTATTCCTATGTCGCACCCAGAAGTATGCATCGTCCACGCGGGTCACGCAAGGCCGTAGCGCCTCGCGGGCGCCGGGCCCGGGCTCACCCGATCAGCTGCAGGAGCTCCTCGGCCGCCGTGATCATCGGCTGTACCTCGAGGCGTCGGAGGATCGCGACGGCGGCGGCGGCGTCGGACCGTGCGGAGTCGCGGTCGCCGGTCGGCAAGGTGGCGTTGACCTGGGCTCGGCGCAGCAGGACCTGCGCCTCATCGAGCGGGTCGCCCGCTGCCCGGGTCTGCTCCAACAGCAGATCGAAGCCGCTGAGTGCGCCCGGTCCCTCGCCGGCCATGGCCCGCGCCACTTTGAGCGTCACGGTCGTCATCCGTCCCACATCCACGGCCCGGCACTGGCCGGCCAGGCTTTGCGCCCGCTCCAGCCATTCGATGGCGGGTCCTGGCCGCTGCATCGCCAGCTCGTTCTGCCCGACGACCATGTTCGCCATCGTCATGCACATGAGCTCGCCGATCGACTCCGCGCGCTCCCCGCCACGGAGAGCGAACGCGGTCCCCTCCTCGTAGCGCCCCTGCAGGGCCAGCATGATGCCCCGGAAGATGTCCGCGTCGGCCAGCGCCTTGGGGTCGCCACTTCGGTCGGCCAGTTCCTGCGCCCGAGCGGCGACCAGCTCGGCGCTCTCGAGGTCTCCCAACTCCGCGTGCGTCAACGCCAGCGCGAAGGCGTAGAACGACGCCTCGTTGACGACGAAGCGCTCGAGTGCGTCCACGGCCTCCCCGAGCACTGGGATGGCCTCACGTCGATGCCCGTCGTGGATGAGCGCCAGCCCATGGAGGGCCATCGGGATGGCCAGGATCTCCGGATCGCCCAGCCGCTGGCCGATCTCCATGGCCCGCTCAACGGCTTTCCGTTGCTCATCCGGTCCCAGGATCCAGCCGCGCAGTGCGACGGTACCCACTTCCCGAGCGTAGGTCAGCCCCAAAAGCCGCTCGTCGCCCAGCCGTTCCGCTCGAGCCACCGCGTCGGCCAGGATGGCCAGGTCGCCCTCGTAGTCAACAGCCAGCACGCCAGCCGACGCGCGCTCGATGGCGACCTCGACGCGCCGGCGTTCGAACTCGGGCGTCTCGGGCGCGTCATCGAGCAGCGCGGCCGCACGATCGAGCAGATCCCTGGCCTCCGGGAGCGCGCGACGCCGAAGCGCTTGCCGCCCCGCGACATAGAGGTAATCGACCCCCCGCTCCACGTCCCCGGCTCGCTCGAAGTGCAGCCCCAGGATGGGTGCCAGCTCCTCGCGCTGGTCGCCCACTCGCGCCTCGAGCGCCTCGCCGACCTGTCGATGCAGGCGTCGTCGGTCGGCCTTGAGGAGCGAATCGTAGGCCGCCTCCTGGATGAGGCCGTGCCGGAAGCGGTAGGCAGGCTCCGGGCCGGCGGACGCGAATCGAACCAGGCCGGCCGCTTCGGCCAGGCCCAGCGAACGAGTCGTCGCGGCGGGGTCAGCGGTGATGGTTTCGAGCAGATGGAGCGGAATGTCGCGCCCGATGACCGACGCCATCCGCAGCGTCCGGCGGGCCTCGTCGGGCAGGCGGTCGATGCGCGCGAGGAGTAGCCCGCGCAGGGTGTCGGGCACTTCGGCGTCCTTGATCGATCCCGAGCCCACCCACAGGTCACCCTGCCGGACGACCCACCCGCGCTCGATGAGCATCCGGATGAGCTCCTCCACGAAGAACGGGTTACCCTCCGCCCGTTCCAGGATGGAGGTTCGGATGCGCGGTGGCAGCGACTCGATCTCCAGCAGGTTGCCCACCAGCAGGCTGCTGTCGGACGCGTCGAGCGGTTGGAGCGGCAGCTCGACGAGCGCATCACCGAACGTCTCGCGGGCCGCCTCCACCAGGCGCCAGCCGACCGCACTGCGCTCGGGACGTGTCGTGAGCAGGAGCAGCACCGGTAGCTCGAGGGCGAGAGGCAGAAGCCGGCTGACGACGTCGACCGATGACGGATCCGCCCAGTGGCCGTCTTCCAGGACCACCACCGCCGGGCCATCGGCGCACAGCCGCCGAATC
>JAUSJS010000071.1 GCA_030647575.1 Candidatus Limnocylindrales bacterium
GGTGAAGGCGACGTTCAATGTACGACCACCTCGATCCAGGCGCCGCGAACTTGATGACGCGCAGCCTCGACGCATATCCGCAGGCGCCGACGCGGGGTGCCCGGCGCGCCGCGCCCGTACGAGCGTCATGAGCGGCGAGGCATCTTCCGCGGCCGATCGCGCGGAACGTCTGGTGGCCAGCACCGCCGACGCTGGCGCGGCCGCTCACGAGAAGGTCGATGCCGACCTCGCGGCCACGGATGCGACTCGCGACGCTGACGAGGCGGTTCCGGGAGACGGGCTCGATCAGGCGGAGCGGGCGCTCCTCGTGGCGCTGGCGGATGGGCAGAGCGTGCCGGACATCGCGACGTCTCTTCGTGTGCCCGAGGAGAGGCTCGGAATCCACATGGCGAACGTGCTAGCCAAGCTTCATCGCCAGCACGCGGCGCGGTCCGCCCGCAAGCGCTCCTGAGCTAACGGTCTTGGGCCAAACGCGCGGAGCGGCGGAGACTCTGGATCCGGCCCTCCCCTGACCGCCCAGTTGATCGGGTCCCTGCCCATGGTGGTAGGTACGCCCACCACCCTCATCGCGCCGCCGCCCCAGCGAACTACCGATTTTCCTTCGCGACCCCTGCTGTTTCCGGCGTCGCCCTTCTGCACGCAAACGACGAGCATCCGGAGGTGAGATGGCAGGTACTGGCTGGGTCGAGAAAGGAGCCGGCCATCGCAGATGGTGACACAGGCCCCCTCACGGGGCCCGCTTTCGCGTGGGATGACCAGGGCAAGTGCAGAGTGGGAGACGTGACATGACCACGAACAGACAACCACGGAGGACGTGGATCATCGGCGGTGTGCTCGTGGCCGCCGTCGCCATCGTCGGGGCGACGATTGGCTACGGCATCCGAGCCGGCACGGAGGGGCAAACGGCCGGGGGCCCCGACGCGTCCGGCGCGCCGCCGGTCAAGACCGTCGTTCAAGTCGGCGAGCTGCAGCCCGCCCCCGCGGGGGCGGCCACGAGCGGCTGGGAGACCGAGTGGTCGAAACTGCTCGACGCACGACTGCTCGCCCAGCTCGACTCGAGCGGGCCGGACGCCTGGGACGCCAAGGCTCATCCAGATGTCTATATCAGCGCGCAGGGACCCGGCTACGGCTCGGCCGCGTTCGGCGGCGCCATCCTGAGCGAGGCCCAGAAGGGTCCGGGCTTTGCGATCATCGATGCCAAGACCCACGAAAGTGTTGCGTCGACCGAGTACCTCGTCGACGGGATCGACACGTACGCCGAGAACCACGGCCTCGCGGTGTCGCCCGATGGGAAGTGGTTCTACACGCAGGGAGTCAACCCCGCGTCCGATCTGTCGGGCAACGCGGTGGTCAACGTCATCAACGCCCGAACCCTCAAGATCGACAAGGTCATCCGGAGCCGGATGCACCACGGCAAGGTCATCCACGATTCGTTCACGAACAAGGACCTCGTGCTCCTCGAGGGCTGGGGCACGTTCTTCGCCCTCGATCCTCTGGACGACAACCGGGTGGTCGGAGCGGTGGATCCGCAGGATCTCGCCGGGTCGGGCTACCTCGCGTTCGGCGACCCGAGCGGCAAGTACCTGCTGATCTCCGTCCGGACCGGCTTCCAGGAGTCCGATGGCGGGATCGCCGTCGTGAGTCTCGAGGATTGGAAGGTCAAGGCGCGGATCAACACGCTAGACGGCAGCCCGATCTGGGTGGCGTTCTCCGCCGACGGCAAGACCGCGTATGTGAGCGACGGGCACGAGAGCAAGATCGCCAAGCTCGACATCAGCGCCGAGAACCCGAGCGAGTGGGAGCTCGTCGGCATCGCCAACGCGGGCACGGTCGGCCCGTACGGCCTCACCCTGAGCTGGGACGACAAGATGATCTTCTCGATCGGCAAGGGCGAGGCGAGCCACAACCAGGGCAAGACGATGGGCTTTACGAGCCCCGACCTGTTCGTCTCGCCCGACAAGTACCGCGGCTGGGGCACGACGATGGGCGAGGTCGTGACCAACTGCCTCCGCGGCGATCACGCCATCGTCAACCCCGACCCTGAGCTCAACGAGATGTGGATCAGCTGCAACAGCAGCTTTGACAACGTGATCGTCGACATGGGCACGCAGACGGTGAAGGCGACCATCCCGCAACCCAACGGTGGAAGCTCGCACAACGGCGCCTTCGTGCGCTACGCGCCCGACTGGACCGGCGAACTGCTGTCCGATACCAACGGCTTCCACGGGAGCGCGGTGAAGTCGAAGCTCGCCATGGTCGCCAAGGCGACGGCCTCACAGTAGGCCGCTTCGAAAGACCGGTGCCCCGCTGCCCCCAGAGCGGGGCACCGCCCATCCACCTCCGTGGCAGGACTTCCCGACCTAAAGCAAGAGGTCCCCGTGGACACGCCGCGCGCGCCACGACCCAACGGCCTGGCCATAGCTGCGCTGGCGGCCTGCATCGGCCTGGTCGTGGCGGCCTGCGGGGGACCGACCGGTCCTCGAAACGATGCGTCCGAAAGCGGCGCTCCATCTGCTACGCGGAGCTCCGCCCGGCCTGATGGTTCGCCGACCGACTCAGCCCCGGTGGACAGCGGGGCGCAAGGCGGCCAGCCTGGAAGCGCTGCCCCTCCATACGTTCCCGCCGGCAGCGTGGAGACGACCGACAAGCGCCTTGGTGTGACGCTTGACGGCAAGACGACGTACATCAAGAACGGCGGCCAGGTGGTCTTCGATGACGGCCTGGTCGCGGAGTTCTACCTCGACCCCTACCCGCCCGCGACCCTGAGCTCGACGATCGACGTCTATCTGACCAGAGATGGCCAGGCGCTCGCCGACGGCGGCGTCGAGATCGCCTACGAAATGCTGGCCATGGGCCACGGTCCGTTCTCGGCCGAGGCGAAGAAGATCGGCGGCGGCCACTACCTGGTCTCGCTCGACTACATCATGTTCGGGCCCTGGGAGCAGGTCATCACGCTTCGAATCGGGTTGCAGAGGATCCAACTTCCGATCCTCGTGGTCGCCTACCCGTAACCGCCGTGGACGCCGTCGCCCCGACATGCCGTAGCCGCCGGTTCGCGGCCACCATCTTCGCCGGCCTCGCGCTGCTCGTCCTCGGGCCGGCGCTGCTCGTGGAGCTGGTCGCCGCCCACGGCAAGCAAGTTGCCATCGCGGTCACGTCGCTCCTGCCCGACCCCGATCAGCCGCTCCTTCGCCTCTATCGTGCCCGCGCCACGTACGGGCTCGACGGCGACCCGGTCGAGGGTGCCACCGTCGTGCTGACCGCTCGGCGCGCCGACGGCACTTCCGGGTTCCCGGCGCAGACGCTCACCGAGGTTAAAGGAGGCGGTGGCCTCTACGTCGGGGAGGTTGTCTTCGAGCGCTTCGGTGCCTGGGAGCTGCACCTGACCGTTCAGGCCGTGTTGAACCAGGGCGAGGGGAGCGTGACCTTCACCGACGACATCCGCCCGGAGGCGCTGACTCCGGGCGAGAAGTCCGCCCGACAGGCCGAAAGCGAGCGGGTCGCCCGTCTCCAGCTCGGCTTCCGCTTCGACTGGTGGCCGGACGTCGTGACGATCGCGATGCGCATCGGGCACTCGCTCGCCGGCCTCTCGTACTTCCTCGTAACCGGGGTGGCGCTCGGCCTCGCCTGGTTCGGGATCCCGTCCCGCTACCCGGACTTTCCCCGCCGACTCGACCGCGTCTTCTTGCCGGCTGCGGCGACGAGCCTCAGCCTGCTGCTCTTCGCCGGGCTCTACAGCGCCGCCTTTGATGCGCCGGTGGCGTTCCCCGGGATCTACGACCTCGGCGCGATGCGGCGCATCCCCTACGGCGACGCCTATCTGCTGGTGTTTCTCGTCAAGGTCGCGCTCTTCGGTGGGCTCGTGGTGCTCGCGTTGCGGATCCACCGAACGTTGCGCCAGTGGACCGCCAACCCCGTCCCGTCGGCCGATGAGCCGATCGTCGCAGTGCTAAGGCGGGCGACGCTCCTGAACGCCGCCGCCGGCCTGGCCGTGGTGGTCGATGTCGCGGTCCTCGTCTATCTCCACTATCTGAGCCACCTCGGCGCGTTCCTCCCCGCCCAGTAGACGCGGAACTGGCTCGGGCGCCTTGCGTTCCGCCGAGGCGGTTGGCTTGGGCGTCGCCATCGGCTTCCTACCAAGCCGGGTAGGGCGATGTCCCACGCCCGTGGGAACCACGGCGTGGCGGCTACCAGATTCCATCCCGGGGACCTGCAGGAACCGGCGTTGTGCGGGCCGGCCAGCGCGTCCAATCATGGTCAGGAGATGGCTGAGAGATCGACGCGCGGAACGGATCGGACGCTGTTCCGGCTCGCCCTGGTCGGCGCCCTGGGGCTCGTCGCGATCGCCCCGACCGGCTGCGCCGCGAGCCAGGCCGGACCCGCCGCCTCGAGCTCGGGGACGAGTGCGAGTTCGCCCCCGCTGCCAGCTGGCATCGCCCAGCGCCCCTCGGTGCGCGACCTCATGACAATGCTCACGCGAAGCGGTGTCGGGCCTGACCAAGTGGTGATCGATCTCACCTACGCCCCGCCGATCTTCTTCGAGGTCACCGGGCTGCAGCCGCCGGCCGAGGTGAGCTTGCGACCGACGCTCGCGTTCATGCTCCAGGAGACGATCCACGACGGCGTCCTCCCCACCGAGCCGTGGGCGGTCCTGTTGGTGCTCGAAACGGGAGCTCGAGCCGGCCCGTACGACGTCAGGGTGACGGCCACGGACCCGCACCACCGGACGACACGCCTGCTCTTTCCTGACACAGCCGAGGGGTCCGCAACCTCCCAGGCGCCCGGCCGCGAGCGCACCGTGAAGCTGGTGGTGCCCCTTGCCGACGGCAGGGTGTCAGCGGCGAACACGTTCGAGTGGCGGTTGCCTATCGAATGGCGAACGCCCAAGACATCCGCTGGAGCGTCCCAATGAAGTCCACTCGCTCGCGGGCCGCGCTCGGCCTGCTGCTGGCCGCCGCAGCCCAGCTCGCCTTTCATGGCACCGCCCTCGGCCATACCTCGGGGGTGGATGCCACGCCGGAGCACGTGCTTCTCGAGGTCGCGAAATGGGGTCTCGCTGTAGCTGCCGCGCTCGGGCTCATCGTCCTCGTCTTCTGGGTCCGCGCGAAGCGGCGCCATGAG
>JAUSJS010000076.1 GCA_030647575.1 Candidatus Limnocylindrales bacterium
GCTGGTGGCCGCGCTCGGCCTCCTGGTGGTGTCGGTCGTCGCGGCTCGATCCACCGTCGGCGCACCCGGCGTAGAGGGAACGTCGGGCCCGATCTGACCGTCCGTCCGGCGGATGCCCCGTCGCACGGCGTTCGGGTCCGCTCAGCCCTGCGCCGACGACCCCAGGCCAATGACCCTCAACTCGTGGCGTGGTCCGGCGGCGGCTGACGCAGCCAGACGATGAGCGCCACGACGAAGCGCAGGATCAGCGACAGGCCGTACGACGTGCACCAGATGCACACGGCGTGGATCACGAACACCTGCAGGTACAGGAAGTAGACCTCGAAGATCACACCGGCCAGCGACAGGCCGTAATGGGCGAGGAGCAGCCCGTACAGGTCCGTCTTCCACCAGGCGACCGCGAAGGTCAAGAGGATCAGCGACAGCCCGACGCCGAAGACCGCGACCGGCACGCCGCCGATCCGGTTGTACTCGCTGAGGGCGACCTCCTCGCAACCCTTGATCGGCCCACAGACCGGCACGGATCCGGCCAGCTCGACGACCGACAGGTAGCTCGCGATGGCGAGCCCGACGACGTCGAGGACGGCCAGGATTAGCCCGGGGTGGACGCCGAAGAGGCGGCGCGCCGGGGAACGCTCGGTCAGGACATTCACGAGCCGGACGGAGCGGCGGCCGCCGCGTCGATCAGCTGACCCAGCTCATCGGCACTGCGCACGCCCACGATGGCCTGGCCGTTGAGATACATCGTCGGCGTGGCGTTGACGCCCTGGGCGAGCGCCTGCTGGGTCTCCGCGCGAACCGCGGCCTGCTGCTCCCCGGTCGCCCGGCAAGCGTCCCAGGCGACGACGTCCAGGCCGGCCGCGGTCGCGATCCCGCGGAGCCGCTCGTCGCGGAACGCGCCCTTGTTCTCGCCGACCTGGTTGGCGAACAGCCAGTTGTGGAACGGCCAGTAGCCATCCTGCTCCGCGGCACAGCGCGCGCCGGCTCCGGCCTCCACCGACTCGTCGTACGACGCTCCGCTCCTCGCTCCCTGGAAGGCCGCGTCGCGGACGACGATGCGCAGCGTCCCGGTGGTCACGTACTCGCGCACGAGGACAGGCTCGACGATCTCGGCGAACTGGCCGCAGGCCGGGCACTGGAAATCCGACCAGACCTCGAGCGTGACCGGGGCATCGGCCCTCCCCAGCGTTCGGCCGTCGGCAAGACCGATCGGCGCCTGGGAGATCGGCGCCCGCAGGCTTGCGACATCCACCGACTGCGGCGTGCCGCCCTGGAGCACGAGCAGCGCGCCGACCACGACGATTCCGACCAGTCCGAACGCAACGGTGATCCAGACCAGCGGTGATGCCCGGCCACGCCCCGCGCCCGCGCCGTGCGGATCGGCGCTTCCTGCGCCGCCCGCCCGAGCCGCCAGCCGTCGCTCGCGCCTGGTGGATGGGGATGGGGCAGCGGTCCTGGTGCTCAGCGGAACTCTCCTTCCACGGGCGCCCGGCGCCGTCGACACGTGACGGCGGGCGTGCAGTCCCACGTCACCTCGTCGTGACGCGAGCACAGCATTGACGCGCCGGACGGGACGGCGGGAGTGCCGGCTGGCCCCAGAGCACGTGCCGTCCGGCACGAGAACAGCCGGGCCCTGTTGAGACATGGTCTCAACTGTGCTAGGCTCCGGGGCGATGGACAATCCGCCGATCGTCACCGTCCTCGATCGCGCCGGTTACCGGCTGACGGAGCCACGCCGATCGCTCGCCGCGCTGATCGCGGGCCGCGAGGGCCACTTCACCGCCACCGAGCTGGTGACCGAGGCCCGCGCCAGGCGGCTGGGCGTCGGTCGCGCGACGGTCTTCCGGACCCTCGACATGCTCGCGGAGCTCGGCGCTGTCGAGCGGTTGGACCTCCCGTCGGGCGAGCACGCCTATGTCGTGTGCGAGCCGGCCCACCACCATCACGTGGTCTGCTCGCGCTGCGGGCGGTCGGACGAGATCGACGACACCGGGCTTCGGAAGGTCGTCCGCGAGGTCGCTCGACGGACCGGCTACCGGGTGGACGAGCATCGCCTCGAGCTCTTCGGGTTGTGCCCGGCCTGCCTGGCCGGGCAGCCCGGACCGACACGCGGCGTGGCCTGACGTGCCACTGACCGCGATCCTCGTCTCGGCCGGCGCGTTCCTGTCGGCCTTTGCCGGTGGTCTCGTCGCCCTGCGTGCGGTTCAGCACGTCGGCATGATCATCGCCATCGGTGCCGGGATCCGTATTGGCGCCGCGTTCTTCGACCTCATCCCCGAAGCGGCGTCGTTGCTCGGCGGCTCGCTCGACGCGGTCATGCTGGCCACGGCTGTCGGCTTCCTGGCGTTCTACGGAATCGAGAAGCTCACGGCCGTCCATGTTGGGCACGAGGCCGCGGCCGAGCTCGATCACGGCGACGCTGCGCACCGCCACGTCGGCCTGATCGGGGCGAGCGGGATGAGCATCCACAGCTTCCTCGACGGCGTCGCGCTGGCGGCCGGTCTGGCGGTCGGCGGAGGTCTCGGCCTGGTCATCGCGGTCGTGGTGATCATCCACCGGTTCAGCGACGGGATCTCGGTCGTGAGTCTGCTCCTGGCGAGCCGGACGCCCGCTCGCGAGGCCTACCGGTGGGTGTCGATCGTCGCGATCGCCCCCGTGCTCGGGGTCCTGCTCGGTCTCGTGGTGACGGTCCCGGACGACGTCCTGGGGATGATGCTGGCCGTCTTCGCCGGGTTCTTCCTGTACGTCGGTGCTGCCGAGCTGCTGCCCGAAGCGCACCGTTCGAACCGTTCGAGATGGGTCGTGATCGGAACGCTGGGCGGTGTCGTGGCGATCTATCTGTTCTCGATTGCGACCGGGGCAATCGGCTGACGGACTGGCCGTGGCGGGACGCGACGCTCTCCGATTCGAACGATCGATCAGAATCCGGCCGCCTGAAGCTCCGCTGACGTCGGCATTCCTTCGCGGGCGCCCGCGCGGGTGACGGCGAGGGAGGCGGCCGCCACCGCGCGGCGGGCGGCATCGGGAAGCTCGAGCCCCGCGGCGAGGCCCGCGGCAAGGGCCCCGTTCAGGGTGTCGCCCGCCCCAACCGTATCGACCACCTCGACCGGCGGGGAGGGCAGCGGCGTCGTGCCCGTTGACTCGACCAGGAGGGCGCCGTCCGCCCCGAGGCTCACGAGGATCGCCCGGTCGACGGTGCCGCCCAGGAGTGCCGTCGCGGCGGGCCCGGCCGCCGGTCCGTCATCGACAGCGAGCACCGCCAGCTCGCCGCGGTTCGGGGTCAGGATGTCGGCCAGGGCAAGGATCGCCGGCCCCAGGCCGCCGGCCGGCGCGGGATTGAGGATCGTGGTCGCCCCGGCGCGCCGTCCCAGGCGGAGAGCTTCGCGGGTCGAGGCGGTGGAAATCTCGTGGCCGACCAGGACCACATCGCCGCGCCGCGGAGCGAGAGCCTGCAGTGCCTTCCGGACGTGTGCCGCGGTGAGGGCGGCGTTGGCCCCGCCGGCCACGGCGATGCTGTTCTCGCCGCCGGCGTCGACCAGGATCAGCGCGACACCCGTGACCTCTCGATCCAGGGTGACGAGACCGCGCAGGTCGATCCCCTCGGCCTCGAGCGCCGTTCGAGCCTCCGATCCGAACGCGTCGCCGCCGACTGCCCCGACGAATGCCGTCTCGACCCCCAGCCGGGCCGCCGCGACGGCCTGGTTGCCGCCCTTGCCGCCATGGTGCCGAGCGAACTGGCCGGCGGTGACGGTCTCACCCGGCCCGGGCAGGCGTTCGACTGTGACGACGAGGTCGATGTTGACGGACCCGACGACGATGACCCGACCGCTCACCGTTCTACGAACCGGTGATGAATTCGCCGCCATCCACGCCGATGATCTCGCCGTTGATGAAGTCGGTGCCCTCCCCGGACAGCGCCAGGATCACGTTGGCCACGTCCTGCGGGGTGGTCATCCGGCCGGTCGGGTTCCGCTTGGTGGCCGAGGCGATGATCATGTCGTGCTCGGGGATCTTCATCAGCGCCGGGGTCATGGTCACCCCGGCCCGGATCGTGTTGGCCGTGATGCCCACCCCGGTCTGCGCGAGTTCCATGGCCAGCTGGCGGATGTGAGACTCGAGGGCAGCCTTGGCCGACGAAACCACGCCGTATGACGGAACGACGCGCGACGAGCCCTCCGAGGTCATGGCGAAGATCTTCGAGCCCCCTTCGAGGAAGCCGCCGCGAAGGAGGTCCTGGACCCAGTAGACGAGGCTGTTGGCCATGACGTCCTGGGTCATCTCCATCTTCTTGCGGTCGACGGCCGACTTGGGATCGTCGCTCAGGAACGGCACCAGCGAACCGAACGCAAGTGAGTGCATCACGACCCGCACGTAGGGGTGTCGGCGTTCGGCCTCCGAGCGATCGAAGCGCTCGCGCAGCGTCGCCAGCGCGGCGGCTCGCTTTTCGTCGTCGGCGGCGTTCATGTTGATGTACAGGGCTTCCGATCCGGCCGCCCCGATCTCGGCCTTGACCTGCTCGACATGTGCCCGCGCGGCCCGAAAGTCGAGGTGGATCCCGCAAATGTTGTAGCCGGCCTTGGCGAGCGCGATGGCGGTCGCCTGGCCCATCCCGGACGATCCGCCCAGGATGAGCGCCCAGCGCTCGCGTTCGTCGGTCATTCGGATCGCCTCCAGCGTCGTACCTGCCGGTCTGTCGAGTCCGTCGGGTTTCGCGGCCGAGTCTAGCAGTGGCCGTGCGCGATCCGGACCCGGGTGCATGCACGCCTGCAGGGACCAATCCGGGCTGACACCCGTCAGACGATCCCTCGCTCG
The DNA here is from genome assembly GCA_030647575.1 of Candidatus Limnocylindrales bacterium. Classification (GTDB taxonomy): domain Bacteria; phylum Chloroflexota; class Limnocylindria; order Limnocylindrales; family CSP1-4; genus SPCO01. The sequence goes on from JAUSJS010000076.1 coordinate 4,813, forward strand.
CGCAGCTCAGCGGTCTCGGCCGGCGCGTAACCGAGCGACGCGAGAATCTCATTGGTCTGCTCGCCGAGCGCCGGTGGCGGCGTGCGGATGGACGCCGGCGTCTCGGACAGCCGGAACGGGATGCCGACCTGGCGAATGGCACCCCAGGCCGGGTGCTCCTGTTCCACGGTCA
>JAUSJS010000080.1 GCA_030647575.1 Candidatus Limnocylindrales bacterium
GCCTCGACGCGGGCGTGGATGAAGGTCGGCCCGCCGCCCTTGATCGCGGCCGCGAACCGCTCGACGAAGTCGGCGACGGCCTCGACCGCGTGGACGGCGTCGATCCCGGCCGCGCGCGCCATCGCGCCGAGGTCGGCCCCCGCCCGGTCGGGCGCCGTCTGCGTCGCCGTCCCGCCCGATGCCTCGTAGACTCCGTTGTCGAAGACCACGTGGACGAGGTTCGGCGGCCGCTGGCGCGCGATGGTCGGCAGCGTCGAGAGATTCATGAGCAGCGAGCCGTCGCCGTCGAGCACGATCACCGTTCGGCGCGGCAGTGCCAGCGCGAGACCGAGGCCGATCGACGAGCACAGGCCAAGGGTCTTGACCTGGAGATGGCTCTCCGGCCGGCCGAGGGCGGCCCACTCGGTGCTCGCGCCGCCGTTGTTGCTGACGACCAGCTCGTCGGTGAGGAGCGGCGCAATCCCGCGCAGGCAGTCGAAGCGCCTCACGCGGCGGATCTCCGGAGGACGGACTTCGTCAGCAGGACGGCGACCGGACGCATGGCCGCGCGGCTCAGCGTCGCCGCCTGGGGGATGAGCGACCGAGCCGCCGCCGCATCCGGGGCGATGAACGTCCGGATCCCGAGCGCTCGGAGGACCGGCTCGGTGACCTCGCCGAGACGCATGAATGCGTTGTCGCCGAGGTGGCCTGCGTACCACACCAGGAGGAGCATCGGGATCTCGAACTGGAGGGCCGTCGTCGTCAGCGCGTTACAGGCGTTGAGCAGCCCGGCGTTCTGGATCAGGACCGCCGGCATGCCCCCACCGAGGTAGGTTCCGGCCGCGATCCCGACGCCCTCCTCCTCTCGGGAGAGTGGGACGTGGACGAGGCGATCGTCGCGCTCGAGTCGCCCGATGAGGTCGACGAGGTTGATGTCCGGCAGCGACGCGACGAGCGTGATCCCGGCGGCCAGGATGCCCTCGTGGACCAGCTCGGCGTCCGAGGGTCCGTCAGCGGCCACTCGTCCCATCCCTTCCATCTGGTTCGAGCAAGGCTAGCATGCCGTCTTCCCGTCCGGCAGTCATCGGTCTTCGGGAATCGAGCGCCTCTGATCGGCCGGTTCGTCGAACGAGGGCGCGAGCGCGACGGCTGTGCCGACACCGAGCGAGACCGCCACGACGATGAAGATGGCAGTGATCCCGGCCGTTCCGGCGATCGCCCCCATCACCGTCGGCACGACCACCAGGGCCGCGCGGTTGCCGGTGAGCCGGACGCCGAGCGCGGTCGCCCTCTCACTGCGCGGTGAACGATTGGCCACCCAGGCGATCGTCATCGGCTGACCGAGACCGAGCCCGAGTCCGACGACGACCATGATCGCGACGAGGACGGCCGGGGAGGTCACGAATGGCATCACGATCAGGCCACCACCGGCCATCAGCATGGACAAGGCGAGCAGACGGGATCGGCCGAGCCAGCGGATAAGCTGGGACATGAAGAAGCGCGATACGAGCGAGGCACCGGCTCGGACCGAGAGCAGGACCCCGACGAGCGCGACGGACAGCCCCACGTCCTCGCCGTACGCCGGCATATAGGCGACGAGGACGTCGACGGCGGAAATGACGGTCATGCTGACGAACATCGCCGATACCATCCCCTGGCGACGGAGCACCTGGCCTGCCATGGCGAAGACCCCCGGCTGCCTCCCGTCGCCGACTGTCGACGCGGCACCGAGTGGCCGCCGGGGATAGGTCGGGATGAGGAAGGCGAGGCCGCACGCAACCAGCGTCACGAATCCGGCGAAGAGGAACACGCCCGCCTCGCGGTTGCCCGGGAAGAAACCAGCTGGGCTGGACGGGGGCGGGCCGGCCAGCGTATCTGCGGTCGCCAACAGGGCCGACCCGCCGAGGGCGACCGCGCCGACCGCGCCGCCGATGATCGCCGCCGCGATGGCGGGGCCGGCGAGCTGGCCCAGGGAGGTGACCGTCGAGTAGTGCCCGAAACGGGCCTCCCGTCCTTCCCGGGGGCCGTGATTGGCAACCTGCGACTGGCTGGCCACGAGGTAGATGATCTGGCCCAGACCCAACGCGATCTGGGTGATTGCCAGGACGACCAACCCGGGCGCAAACGTCGCGACCAGGCTGCCCGCGGTGAGTGTTCCCAGGCTCACCATCAGGTAGCGCGATTCACCGACACGGTCGATCCAGCGACCGATCGCCACGGCCGTCAGCGCCGGCACGATGGAGAAGGCCGACTGGATGAGCCCGATCTCGAGCGGCGTTGCGCCAAGGGAGAGCGCTCGATAGGTCATCGTGGGCCGCGACGCGTGCATTGCCGTCGCGGCGAGGCCGGCGACGACCAGCTGGATGACGAACCCACGTCGCCAATCAGACGGGAGGCGGACCGTCGCCTCGCTCATGGACGGCGGTCCCCCGCCTGGGCGATACTCATCGGTGACACAGTACACGTCCGTATGCAATCAACGTGGACAAGGAGCGACGCGGGTGATTCTCGATCAGAAGGTCGTGGTTCAGGCGGCCCCGGACAAGGTCTGGGACTTCCTCATGGACATTCCGGCGGTCAGCGCATGCGTGCCCGGCGTCGAGTCGTTCGAGAAGATCGATGACGACACGTTCCTCGGATCCCTCAAGGTCAAGGTCGGTCCGATCGGGATCAAGCTCAACGGCAAGGTGATCGTCGTCGAGCGGGACCGCGAGAACTTCCGTTCGCGGATCGACGTCCAGGCTGCCGAGAAGCGCCTTAACAGCGCCGTCTCGGCCCACGCCACCCTGACCCTCGTGCCGCACTCCGAGACGGAGACGGAGGTCCATATCCATACCGAATCTTCGATCCTCGGCAAGCTCGGAGAGTTCGGGCAGGCAGTCATGCGCCGCAAGGCTGACCAGATCGTCGGCGAGTTCGCGAGGAACATGGCCACCACGATCGGCGCCTCCAGCTGACCGTCGTCGCGAAATGGCAATCGGGAGCCGCCGGCCATTGCG
>JAUSJS010000090.1 GCA_030647575.1 Candidatus Limnocylindrales bacterium
ACCTCCTCCAGACCGCCTTTCTCGAGACCGGCGGGGCGCAGTGCGGGATCTGCACGCCGGGCATGCTGATGGCCGCGCGCGCCTATCTCGATGCCGCTGGTGGGCCGGACGACGACGCCATCCGCGAGGCGATCGCGGGCAACCTGTGCCGCTGCACCGGTTACACCAAGATCATCGAAGCGATCGCGCTGGCCGCCAGCCGCGGCGCGGGAGCCCGCGCATGAGCCGCGGGACCGAGCGCATCCCGGTGCCGACCAACGGCAGGGGCCCGCAGCGGGTCGAGGAGCCCATGCCCCCGACGGACGCGCCGCCCCTCGACCAGGCGACCGTCGCCTTCACGCCGACGCAGCTGGCGGTCGGGTTCGGCATCCTTGCCTCGCTGGTACTGCTGCTGGCCGGGCGGATTCGGCGTCGCGGCCGATCCGGATCCCGCGGCCGGTCCGGCGGTCGCTGACCGATGCCGATCGTTCCGCCGGTCGCCAGCCCCCACTCCCTGGTCGACGCTTATGCCGCGCTGGCCGAGGCGCCGGCCCGCCCGATCGCCGGCGGTACGGACCTGATGGTCGCCATCACCGGCGAACTCGGCGAGCCGCCGGAGCGCGTGCTCGACCTGTGGCGCCTGGATGAGTTGCGGGGGATCGCCATCGATGGCGACGCCGTTTCGCTCGGGGCGCTGACCACCTACACGGAGATCCGCCGGTCCGCGCTCTGCCGAGAGCACCTGCCGGCCCTGGTCGAGGCGGCGGCGACGATCGGTGCCGCCCAGATCCAGAACCGCGGAACGCTCGGCGGCAACATCGCCAACGCCTCGCCGGCCGGCGACACGCTCCCGGTCCTGCTCGCCCTCGATGCCTCGATCGTGTGCGGCTCGTCGCGCGGTGAGCGGACCGTACCGGCGGAAGAGTTCTGGACCGGGTACCGGCAGACCGCGCTGGCCGGCGACGAGCTGGTCGTGCGGATCCGCGTCCCGCTCGCGGCCGGACGCGAGACTCGCTTCCGCAAGGTCGGGACGCGCCGGGCGCAGTCGATCAGCAAGGTCGTCCTGGCCCTCAGCTACCGCGACGCCGGGCCGGCGGCAACCTGGACGGACGTCCGACTGGCGCTCGGTTCCGTGGCAGCCACGCCGATCCGGGCCCGCGCCACCGAGGTCGTCCTGGAGGGCCGCCTCCCGACGCCCGAAACCGCCGACCAGGCGGCGGAAACCCTCGCCGGCGAGCTCGATCCGATCGACGACGTTCGCTCCACCGCCGAGTACCGCCGCCTCGTGGCCGCCCGGGTCCTGCACCGGCTGATTCGCGAGGCAGGTGGCTGGTGACTGCCGTGCGCCCCGGTCCGCTCCCGCCGATGGAGGTGCTTGACCACATCTCCGCCGGAATCTTCGCGGCGACCATGGCGCCGCTCTTCGAGGGCGCCCCTCGATTCCTTGGCCGGCTCGCCGTCGCCCGCCCGTTCGGCTCGCTCGAGGCGCTCTTCGAGCGAGCCAGGCAGATCGCCCACGCGATGCCGATCGCCGAGCAGCTGGAGCTAATCGACGCCCATCCGCGTCTCGGCGCCCCGCCGGCGAGCGTGTCGGCCATGTCGTTCGTCGAACAGGGCTTCGACCAGGAGGCCGCCGAACGGGCGGCCCACGAGGCCGAATCGGAGCGTGCCCGGGTCGCCGCCGAGCTCGATCGGCTCAATACGGCGTACGAGACGCGCTTCGGGTTCCGCTACTGCGTCTTCGTCGCGGGTCGGCCCCGGTCCGAGCTGCTGGGGGGGCTCGAGGCCGCGCTCGAAGCGGTCCGGCTGGCCGAGCTGGCCCGCGCCATCGACGCGGTCGTCGACATCGCCGCGGATCGGGCGGCGAAGCTGGGCGTCGTGGGGCCAGAGGAGGCGCGCACGTGATCGAGCTCGGGCGCAATCGCTACGGCAAGGCGGCCATCCACGTGGTACGGGTCGCCCGCGACCCGGGCGGGCACCGGGTGCGGGACGCGATCGTCGCAGTCGCACTCGAGGGGGATTTCACCGCCGCCCACACCGACGGGGACAACTCCCTGGTGGTGACCACGGACACGATGAAGAACACGGCCTACGCCTTCGCCAGGGACCACCTCGATGGATCGATCGAGGCGTATGGCCGCGCCCTCGCCGAGCACTTCCTGGAGTTCGAGCAGGTGGATCGCGCGACGGTCAACGTTCGCGAGCACCTGTGGCGACCGATCGAGGTTGGCGGGCAGCCCGCCCGCGACGCCTTCCTGCGTGGCGGCGAAGGCATCCGCATCGCCACGGTCGCCGCGACCCGGGCCGAGACGACCGTGGAGGCCGGGGTCGAGGACCTCGTCGCCATGAAGACCACTCGCTCGGCGTTCAGCGGCTTTCCTCGTGATCGCTACACGACCCTGCCCGAGACCGAAGACCGGCTGATGGCAACGAGGATCACCGCGATCTGGCGCTACGGCTCCCCCGATCTCGACTTCGACGCGACATTCGGGGCCGTAAGGCAGACGCTGCTCGAGGTCTTCGCCGACCACGACAGCCCGTCCGTCCAGACCTCGATCTGGATCATGGCGCGGGCGATCCTGGAGCGCCACGAAGCGGTCGAGGAGGTCCGGATGGTCCTGCCGAATCTCCACCACTGGCTGGTCGACCTCACGCCGTTCGGGATGACCAACCAGGGCGAGGTCTATGTCTCCACGACCGAGCCGCACGGGCTGATCGAGGCGACCGTCCGCCGCAGCGACAGCGCCTGATGCCCGCCGGGATCGAGGTCCGACGCGGCCCGGTCCATGGCTCCGAGCGGGTCCTGACCGACGAGGCGCTCGCCTTCGTGGCCGACCTCCAGCGTCGCTTCGGGCCCCTCCGGCTCGAGCTGTTGCGCCAGCGCGAGGAGCGCCAGGTCGAGCTGGACTCGGGCGTGCGGCCGAGCTTCCTGCGGGCGACGCGAGGGGTCCGCGAGGCGGACTGGACGGTGGAGCCGGCGCCCGCCGACCTCGACGATCGGCGGGTCGAGATCACCGGCCCGGCCGAAGCCAAGATGATGATCAACGCGCTCAACTCGGGAGCGCGCGTGTTCATGGCGGACCTCGAGGATGCACTCTCGCCGACATGGGCGAACGTCATCGGCGGCCAGGCGGCCCTCATCGACGCAGTGCGGCGAGAGCTCACGTTCGAGTCGCCGGAGGGCAAGTCGTACCGGCTCGACGAGCGGACCGCGACACTGCTCGTGCGGCCACGTGGCTGGCATCTCGTGGAGTCGGGCGTGCTGGTCGACGGGGTCCCGGTGTCGGCCAGCTTGTTCGATTTCGGGCTCTACCTCTTCCACAACGGTGCGGAGGCGCTGCGCCGGGGGAGCGGGCCGTATTTCTACCTGCCCAAGCTGGAGAGCCATGCCGAGGCGCGGCTGTGGAACGACGTGTTCATTCACGCCCAGGCGGCGCTCGGCATCCCGCGCGGCTCGATCCGGGCGACCGTGCTGATCGAGACGATCCTCGCGGCCTTCGAGATGGACG
>JAUSJS010000092.1 GCA_030647575.1 Candidatus Limnocylindrales bacterium
GGCGAGATCGGCGAGCTCATCGCCGTCGATCCGCTCCAGCACGTCGGCCGCGGCCGTGGCGCTCATGTTCGGCTCCGCTCAAGCGTCGCGTTCCGGATCAACGTGCGGACGCGGTCGGGCGAGAGCGGCAGGGCGTTCACGGTCACGTCGAGGTCCGAGAGCGCATCGGCGACGGCATTCGCGATCGCCGGGGCGACCGGCACGTTGGACAGCTCTCCGGCCATCTTCGAGCCGTACGCGCCGGGGCCGATGGTCGTCGGCATCAGCACCTGGCGGAGGACCGGCACATCGCGGATGGTGGGGAGTCGAACCTCGCCCAGGCTCCGACCGACGACGTTCCCGCCCTCCACGATCAGCTCCTCCATCAGCGCCGCGCCCACCCCGAAGGCGAAGCCGCCATCGATCTGGCCCGCGTGCGCGATCGGATTGAAGATCGTGCCGACGTCGGCGACGATGACGGCATCGAGGATCGAGACCACACCCGTTTCGGGGTCCACCTCGACCTCGACACCGACCGCCGCGAAGTTGAAGTCGCCCGGGTCGTCCGGGCCGTGGGCCACGGCGGCGAACTCGGCGGACAGTTCGACCGGCGAGTCGGGTTCAACGAGACGGGCCGCCAGCTCGTCGAATCCGAGGAGCACGGATCCGGTCTCCGGCTCGACGATCCCGTCATCCCGGAGCTTGACCCCTGGAGCCGCATCCGGCAGGGCGCGCGGCAGGCGCTCGTCGATCCAGGCCCGCAGCTCCTCAGCAAGCCTGACCGCCACCCGACTGGCGATGTGGGTGACCCGACTACCGCCGACCCCCGGGTCGACCGGGGCCGCGGCGGTCGTCAGTCGCGTGACCGAGACGCGGGAGATGTCGACCGAGGCCGCCTGGGCGAAGACGCGACGGAGCATCGTGGTCTGGCCGCCGCCCTGGTCGACCAGCCCGGTGATCAGCTCGATCCGCCCGTCGTGGTGCAGGTGCAGCCGGAGCCCGATCGCGCCACCCGAGATGTGGCGGGCACCGAGCGCGATCCCGACCCCTCGACCGGCCGGACGTGGTCGCCCCCAATCGATCGCGGTCCGCAGGTTCTCCAGCATCTCGGCGCCGCGCACCTCGCGGTAGACCTCGCCGGCGGCTCCGATCTCGCCATCTCGGACCACGTTCTTGAGGCGGAACGCGAACGGGTCCTCGCCAAGCTCGCGCGCGATCGCATCGAGATGGGACTCGCCGGCAAACAGCGCCTGGACTTCACCCGGCGCCCGCATGTGGCCGGCCGGGACGGTGTTGGTGTAGATCGTCCGGGCCACGATCTTGACGTGGGGGATCCGGTAGGCGGAGAGCGTCCCGACGCCGCCCGAGACCACCAGGTGCGGCAATACCTTGGCCGAAGCGTAGGCACCGCCATCGAGCAGCACGTCCGCCTCGTGGGCGAGCAGCCGCCCGTCCGCATCGACGGCGGTGCGCAGGCGGATCCGCGATGCGTGCCGGACGTTCATCGCTGCGAGCTCGTCCGCGTAGCGGCTCACGGACTTGACCGGCCGTCCGGTCGCGCGCGCCAGGAGGTAGCAGCTGTACTCATCGATCGAGTAGCCCTTGCCGCCAAAGTCGCCACCGATCGCACCGACCTGGATATCGATCCGCGCGGGCGGGATCCCGAGGGCCTTGCTCATCTGGCCACGCAGAGCGAACGGCGACTTGTTGGTGGTCGCGACGTGGACCACCTCGGCCTCGTCGATCCAGACGAGCGCGGCGTGGGGTTCGATATAGCCGTGGTGCTGGCGGGGCGTCGTAAAGACATGCTCGAAGACGCGTTCCGCGCCGGCGAAGACGGTCTCGATATCCTCGGCGCCACGGCAGCGGACGAGTTTGCCCTGGACATTGGGGTGGGACACGGCCGGCCGGGTGCCACCGATGTAGGCATAGGTCTCGGCGTCCGGGTGGAGGATCTCCGCATCCGGCTGGATCGCCGCCTGCACGTCGAGGATCGGTGGCAGCTCGTCGATCTCGACCTCGATCGCGGCGACGGCCGCCTCGGCGATCTCGAGGGTGTCTGCGGCCACGGCTGCGATCCGGTCGCCGATGAAGCGGACCCGGTCCGCGACGAGGACGGGCCGATCCTGGAGTCGCCGGCCGAAACGAATGGGTTCGATGTCCGCGCCGGTCAGGACCGCCCGGACGCCGGGGATCTGCTTCGCCGCGGTCGTGTCGACCGAGCGGATCAGCCCGTGCGGAACCTGGCTCTCGAGATGGGCCGCGAACAGCATCCCCGGCATGACTCGATCGCCGACATATTGGGTGCGGCCTGTGACCTTGTCGGGCCCGTCGTCCCGGTATTCCGGCCGGGCAAATGCCGCGAGGTCTGCCGCGGTCGGCGGATGCCCGAGGTCGTCGTGGGCGTCGTGGTCGTCGGGGTGATCGCTCACGTGGCGGCCGCCGACTGGATCGCCCGGACGATGCTCGTGTAGCCGGTGCAGCGGCACAGGTTGCCGGCCATCCAATCGCGGATCTCGCCCTCGCTGGGGTGGGGTCGCACGGCCAGCAGCGCGGTGGCCGCGACGATCTGGCCCGGCGTGCAGGCGCCACACTGGAGGCCACCCTCGCGGATGAAGGCGTCCTGGAGCGGGGTGAGCCGGCCGCCCGGGTCGGAGAGGCCCTCGATGGTCGTCACCGACCGGCCATCCAGCAGGGCCATCGGGGTCAGGCAAGCGGAGACCAGTTCACCATCCACCAGGACGGAGCAGGCCCCGCAGACCCCGACCGCGCAACTCTCCTTGGTGCCGGTCAATCCAAGGTCGTCGCGGAGGACCTCGAAGAGGCGCCGCGTCGGGTCAACATCAAGCTCACGCGAGGTTCGATTGATCTCGATCCGGACCTGCACAGAGCCCTCCCAAGCCCGGTCCTCCCGGGTTGCGGCCACGTCGACGAGCGGTGGCAACATTCTAGTGTATGCAGACGTACACGCCAAACTCAGGGGCGGCGAATGCACCGCCATCCAGGCGATCCCCAGGATGACGTTGGGGATCCCGATCGAGGCGACGATGAGCACGAAGATCACGTTGCGGAAGGGCATGTTCGTCCGCTCCGTCAACCAGGCGAGCAGGACGCTGATCGAGAAGCTCAGCGCCAGCGAACCGAACGAGAACACGAGGGTCGTGCCCAGGAGCCGGTAGGTCGCCGGATCGAGGAAGACCTTGCTGTAGTTCTCGAGGGTCCAGGTCGCACCGGGGCTCAAGGGCAGCGAGTTGTTCGAATCACGGAACGTGCTGAGGACGAGCATGAGCAGGGGCCCCAGCACCAGGAAGACGAGGATGACGACCACGATGATCGTCGCCACGAACCGCCCCGTCAGCGGGGAACGTCGAGCGATGTGACCGGTGCGGCCTGGTGCGTCCTTGGCTGCCGTCACGCAGGCGGTTCCGCGGCCGCCGTCGTCGCCTATCGTGGTCGGAGTCACAAACTCTGAACAGACCAACTCAACAGACTGGAGGTAGCTCGGGGTGTCGAACAGCTACAGCGGGCTCGTCGTGACGCGCTCTGGACAGATCGCCACCATCGCCATGCGCCCGTCGGGGGATATCCAGTACGAGCGCCGGCCGGACGATCCGCCACCGGTCTTCTTCCCCAAGCACAAGCAGATCGGCCTCGCTCTCGAGGAGCTTCGGGCGGACAACTCGATCCGGGTGATCGTTCTGACCGGACTCGGTGACGTCTTCTTCGTGCCGCCGAGCGGCGCGCCCGGACCGCAGTCGCGCCACAACCCGGGCGAGGACTGGGACTTGACCGTCGGTCTGGCACGCACGCTCCAGGCGTTCATTGAAGTCGAAAAGCCGATCATCGCCCGGGTCAATGGCGACGCCATCGGGTTCGGCTCGAGCCTGGCATTCGCGTCCGACTTCATCATCGCCGCCG
>JAUSJS010000094.1 GCA_030647575.1 Candidatus Limnocylindrales bacterium
GCCTCCGGGGTGCCACCTAGCGCCGTCCGGACGAGGATCGCGCCACCGGCCAGCAGGTTCAGCCCCACGCCGACCCGCAGGATGTCGCGCCCGTTGGCGATCGGCGCGACGGCCAGGGCGGCGAGCGCAAACCCGGCGGTCTGGGCGAGCGCCGGTCCGGCTGCCGGTGCGCCCAGCCCGTGGCTGCCGTATCCGACGACCGCGGCCGCTGCGGCGATGAGGAGCTCGGCCGGCCAGCCGAGCCGGGACCCGCCGGTCCGGGCGTCAATGCCGCGACCGGCCACCCACAGGAGATAGCCGCCGAGGACGGTCCCGACCAGCCGTGCCGCGAGACCCAGCGAGTCGGGCAGGGGATCGGCGACGAACGATCCCCCGACCAGCGCAATGATCAAGCCCAGGATGGCCGCCCGGGCGTTTCGTGCGGATGCTGCGACGACGGCTCCGAGCACGACCGCGAGCGCGACCCCCGCAAGGGCCGGGTTCACGGCAGCGGCCTCATGGACTGGCCGATTCCAGCTCCGGATGGGTCGGCGTGGGGAGAATCCCGAAAACGTTCATCGGCCAGTAGCGAAGCCAGGCCCGGCCGATGATGTTGACGACCGGCACCGGGCCGAATGAGCGCGAATCGGCGGAGTTGGCGCGATGGTCTCCCATCAGAAAAAGCTCGTCGGCGGGGACGACCCAGCGATCCTGCGCGGCGGTGGTGGCCTGTGGCGGATCGCCCGGCTGGTCGGCGTAGATGTACGGCTCCTCGAGGGCGGTGCCGTTGACATGGACCAGGCCGTCGCTGATCTCGATCACGTCGCCGCCCACGCCGATCACCCGCTTGATGAACGGGGTTCCGTCGTCCTGGGCCCAATCCTCGGGTGGGGTGAAGACGACGATGTCGCCGCGCTTGTAGATGTCCAGGCGTGGGGTCAGCTTGTCGACCAGGACGTACTGATCGGGCTCCAGCGTGTGCTCCATCGACTGCTGCTGGACCTTGTACGGCTGGGCGACGAAGTTCTGGATGACAAGGAAGATGATCAGGGTGAGGACGAGCGTCTCGACGATCTCGAAGAGACACCCGAGCATGGGTCGTCGGGTCACAAGACGCGCAGTATAGGGGCTGCACCTTGGGACCGCCGCACGTCAGTCTGCGCCTGCATATCGGCCGTCGGCGGCGAGTTTGACCCGGCTTCTTGCGCCTTGATACACTCGCCGACGGCCTGCAAGGTCCCACCCCAAGGTGCATGCCCAGGGACCCGAGCCACATCTCCCCGGAGACCACACCCGAGCGGCGCGCCACGCGCGCCCGGGCCGGATCGCGGCCAGCAACCCTGTCGAGGAGGAGCCGAAAACCCTGATGGATGCGAGTGCGCTCCAGCTGATCATCCTGCCGGCCGGCATCATCGCCGTGCTGTTCGCGATCTACCTCGCGCGCGACGTCCTGTCCCGCGACACCGGGACGAAGGAGATGGAGGCCGTCGCCGGGACCATCTTCGAGGGCGCGGTCGCCTTCATCCGGCGCCAGTACACGACGATCGCCCTGCTCGCACTGGTCGCTGCGGTCGTCATCGGGGTGGTCATCGCGATCGTGGAGACGGCGGATGTGGCGGACGTCCCCGAGCTGGCCGGTGCGCCGATCGGCATCCGGACCGCCATCGCCTTCCTCGTCGGTGCGGCCTGCTCGATGGCGTCGGGGATCATCGGCATGTACATCAGCGTGAAGGCGAACGTCCGGACGGCCTCGGCGGCCCGACGGAGCCTCGTCGAGGCGGTCCAGGTCGCCATGCGCGGCGGGGCCGTCTCGGGCTTCCTCGTCGTCGCGTTGTCGCTCATCGGCGTCTACGGCATTTTCGCGGCGTTCGGCGGGCTGACCCCCGAGACCGTCCACCAGGCGCCGTTCCTGATCGTCGGCTTCGGCTTCGGCGCGTCGTTCGTGGCGCTGTTCGCGCAGCTCGGCGGCGGGATCTACACCAAGGCCGCCGACGTCGGGTCGGACCTGGTCGGCAAGATCGAGGCGGGCATTCCCGAGGATGACCCGCGCAACGCTGCCGTGATCGCCGATCTCGTCGGCGACAACGTCGGCGACTGCGCCGGCCGTGGCGCGGACCTGTTCGAGTCGACAGCCGCCGAGAACATCGGGGCGATGATCCTGGGCGTCGGCGTCTACGCCATCGCACTGGCGTCGGGCTGGCCGAATCCGCAGGCCTGGATCTTCTTCCCGCTCGTCGTCCGTGCGTTCGGACTCCTGTCGACGATCGTTGCGATCTTCTTCATCCGCGGGCGCGAAGACGAGAACCCGATGAACATGCTCAACCGCGGCTACTGGGTCACCACGATCCTGTCCGCCGCGGCGCTCTTTCTCATCACCAACGTGATGATGCAGACCAACGGCAATGCCCCGAGCGGCCTGCCCGTCTGGCTCTACTTCTTCGCCGCCGGCGTCGTCGGCCTGGCGACAAGCGTGGCCTTCGTCTACATCACCCAGTACTACACGGCCGGCACATTCCGCCCGGTGCGCGAGATCGCCGAGGCCTCCAGGACGGGCCCGGCGACCAACATCATCTCCGGCATGGCGGTCGGCTTCGAAACGACGTTCGTCACGGCCATCACGATCGGCATCGCCCTGTTCGCCAGCCACTGGCTCGGCTCGCAGGCGGGCTTCGTCAACGCCAATGGCAGGGACGTCGGCGGCATCTTCGGGACCGCGGTCGCGACGATGGGCATGCTCATGACCACGGCCTACATCCTGGCCATGGACACCTTCGGTCCGATCACCGACAACGCCGGCGGCATCGCCGAGTTCAGCCGCGCCGAGGCCGGCGCCCGCGAGATCACGGACCGCCTCGATGCCGTCGGCAACACGACGAAGGCCCTGACCAAGGGCTACGCGATCGCATCCGCGTCGCTGGCGGCCTTTCTCCTCTTTTCGGCCTATATCGACAAGGTCAACCTGATCCAGACCAATCGCGGCGGCGAACTGATCACCTCGGTCAACCTGGCCGACGTGAGCGTGTTCATCGCGGCGCTCATGGGCGCCATGCTGGTCTACTTCTTCAGCTCGCTGGCGATCCGGGCGGTTGGCACGACGGCTCAGGCGATCATCGTCGAGGTTCGCCGCCAGTTCCGCGAGATGCCCGGGATCATGGATTATTCGCAGCGTCCCGATTACGCCCGGGTCGTCGACATCACCACCCGCGCCGCCCTGCGCGAGATGATCCTGCCCGGCGTCGTCGCCGTCGCCACGCCGATCATCGTGGGGCTGCTCCTCGGTGCCGAGGCCGTGGCCGGCATGCTGATGGTCGGCACGATCGCCGGGGTCCTGCTCGCCACCGTGCTCAACAACGGCGGCGGCGCATGGGACAACGCCAAGAAGTACATCGAGGCCGGCAACCTGAAGGACGACACCGGTGTCGTGCTCGGCAAGAAGACTCTTGCCCACGCGGCGGCCGTCGTCGGTGACACCGTCGGCGACCCGTTCAAGGACACCGCCGGACCGTCGTTGCACGTGCTGGTCAAGCTGCTCGCTACGATCACCCTCGTCCTGGCTCCACTTTTCATTCGATAGCCGTCGCGTTTGACGGCCCCAGGGCCGTCATCCACGACGGATTCTCGGCAGCCCTGAGCGTCGTCGGATAGCACGGGGACCAGATGGACACCCTCACTCAGGCGCTGATCATGGGGATCGTCCAGGGACTCACCGAGTTCCTGCCAGTCTCCTCGTCCGGGCACCTGATCCTCGTCCCGTTCCTGTTCGGCTGGGACGACGCATTCATCAACTCGCTCGCGTTCAGCGTCATGCTCCACATCGGGACGCTGTGTGCGCTGCTCGCTTACTTCCGGGCGGACTGGTTCCGCCTCGTGCCGGCCGGCCTGGCGGCCCTGCGCGATCGATCGTTCCGTGGCGATCCGGACCGACGGCTGGCCTGGCTGCTCGTCGCGGCCACGGTCCCGGCGGCCTTGGCCGGCCTACTCCTCGACAAGTTGATCGAAACGACCTTCCGCGAGGTCGGCTTGGTCGCGGTGACCCTGGTCGTGGGTGGCGGAATCCTGTGGCTGGCCGATCGTCGCGGCTCGCGGCACAAGGGAATCTACGACGTGACCCTGCCGCTGGCCGTGGGAATCGGGGCGGCCCAGGCACTGGCGCTGGTCCCCGGCATCTCACGCTCCGGCATCTCCATTTCCGCCGCCCGGTTTGCCGGCCTGGATCGGGCGGCCGCGGCGCGCTTCTCGTTCCTGATGGCCACCCCGGTGACCGCCGGCGCCGCGCTGTTCGAGGTTCGCCGGCTGGTGGCCGGCGAGGCCGGCGTCGTCGTGAGCGTCGCGCCTCTGGTCGTCGGTATGATTGCGGCCTTCGCCTCCGGGGCGCTGGCGATCGGCGTTCTGCTGCGCTACCTGCGGACGAGCTCGCTCGACGTCTTCGTCTGGTATCGGCTCATGCTGGCCGCGACCGTGCTCGTGGTCTGGCTGGCGCGGTAGGGCGAGCAGCCGGACGATGGAAGTCATGAAACAGCTTCGTCAGCGAGCCATTCGCGATCTGGTCGAGCAACGCCCGATCCGGACGCAGCAGGAGCTGGCGGCTGCGCTCCGCGAGCGCGGCTTCCGGACGACCCAGGCGACGATCTCGCGAGACGTCGCCGAACTGGGGCTGATCAAGGTCAGCCGCGATGGAACGGCGGCTTACGCCCTGCCACCTCGACTCATCGAGGCCGAGACTTCGGGCGAAGACCGGCTGCGCAAGCTGCTCGCCGATCTACCGGTCGAGCTGCACGAGGCCGGGCTGCTGCTCGTCCTGCGCACCCTGCCCGGATCGGCGCATGCCATCGCCGCGGCGCTCGACCGGGCGCGCTGGCCTGAGGTCGCCGGCTCGATTGCCGGCGACGACACGCTCTTCGTGGCATTCCCGGACCGCGGGTCGCTCCAGCGGATCAAGCGGCGGCTGCTGCGGCTGATCGAGGGCGGCTGATCGAGGGCGGCTAGCGACCCTGAGCTCGGCAGCTGAGGAGCGGCCTTGTTGCGGGATCTCCTGATGGCCCGTTTCCGTCATCTGGCCACCAGGCGGGCACTGGTCACCAGGTCGTGCGTCATCTGGTCGCGAGTTTGAGCAATTGGCAGAAAAGGGCGGTAGTCCTGAGCGTGGCGACGGCTTATGGCCTGGTTCACCGAATGACCAATGCCCGCCTGACGCACATCTGACACCAATTCGGGTCTCGCGAGTGGGTCCGGCGGCGACGGGCCGGAATCGACGGAGCCGAGCCCGGTCGCGCCTTTGACACCCTGCCGCTGCGCGACTACCATTCGCGTCCAGTTCGGAACTTCAGGCGCGCGGCCGGACCGCGGGTCGCCTGGAGTTCTTTCCTTTGCGAAGACCGCCGACCGGTCTGCCCACATCCGAGAACCTGCATCGCGGGGACCTGTGGCCGTGAACAACAAGCCCACCTATCTTTCAAGGGATGGTCTCCAGAAGCTCCGGGCGGAGCTGGACGAGATGGTCTCGATCAAGCGACCCGAGGTCGCCAACCGGATCCATGACGCCAAGGAGCACGGCGATCTGTCCGAGAACGCCGAGTACGAGGACGCCAAGAACGAGCAGGCGTTCGTCGAGGGCCGGATCCAGACCCTCGAGGCGCTGATCAAGAACGCGACGATCATCGACGAGAACCATTCGACCGACCACGTCCAGATCGGCTCGACCGTCTCGGTCGAGAGCGGCGACGGCCAAGAGCGGTTCACGATCGTCGGCTCGGCCGAGGCCAAGCCGGCCGAAGGCCGGATCTCGAACGAGAGCCCGGTCGGCCGTGCCCTGCTCGGCAAGAAGAAGGGCGAGAAGGTCGTCGTGCGCGTTCCGGCCGGCGACTTCACCTACAAGATCGTCGGCATCAGCTAGCCGTCGCGGCCGTCGCCATGGATTGGGCGGACGAACTCGTGGCGCAGGTCCGCGACCGCGGGCCGCAGGTCGTCAACGACTCGAAGACCCCGTCGGGGACCGTGCACGTCGGCAGCCTGCGCGGGCCGGTCATCCTGGACGTCATCGCCCGGGCCCTGCGCGCCAACGGCGTCGAGACGTCACTGCTTTACGGCATCGACGACCTGGACCCGATGGACGCCCAGGCGCTGCTGACGCCGGATGCCATCGAGCGTGAGATGGGTCGTCCGCTGGCCCACGTACCCGATCCCGTCGGGGACTGCCACCCGAGCTATGCCCGCCACTTCGCCGGCATGTTCATCGACACGTTCGCAGGCCTGGGCATCCAGCCCGATCGCTACTACTGGATGAGCGACATCTATCCGACCGGCGCGCTCGATCCCTACATCCGGATGGCGTTGGACAAGGCCGCCCTCGTCCGCGAGATCTACCGTCGCGTGGCGAACGTCCAGCACCCGGACAGCTGGCACCCGCTCGGCGTGATCTGCCCGACCTGCGGCAGGGTCGGGACCACGATCGTGACCGCCTGGGACGGGGACCGGGTCTACTTCGAGTGTCGGGAGAATCTGGTCGCCTGGGCTCGCGGCTGCGGGGCGTCCGGCTGGATCAGCCCATTCGGTGGCGCGGCCAAGCTACCCTGGAACCTCGAATGGGCCGCGCAGTGGTCGCTCTTCGGCGTCACCATCGAGCCGTGCGGCAAGGACCTGTCGACGGCCGGCGGCTCACGCGACCGCAGCGACGCCATCGCCCGCGAGGTCTTCGAGCGCGAACCGCCACTCAACGTCCCGTACGAGTTCCTGAACATCGGTGGCAAGAAGATGTCGACGTCCAAAGGCCGCGGCGCCGCGGCCCATACGATCGCCGAGGTCGTACCTCCCGAGCAGCTTCGCTTCCTCTTCCTGCGGCCGCGCCCGAACCAGGCCATCGAATTCGATCCCGAAGGCACGGACGCGATCCCGCGCCTGTTCGACGAGTTCGACCGCTTTGCCGCGGCCACCGCCGGCCACGAGGTCAAGGGCGACATCCCGCCCGGCTACGAGGCGACCTTCCGCTACTCGCTGCTCGACCCGAGGGCGGACGTCGCGGCCGAGGCGGCGGCGTTCCGGCCGGCCTTCTCCCACCTGGCGCTCCTCCTCCAGATCCCGGGCATCGAGGTCGCCACGCGGATCGAGGCCGAGAAGGGCAGCCCGCTGACCGAACGCGAGCGAGCGATCCTCGACCAACGTGTCGCTTCGGCCCGCTCGTGGCTCGAGGCGTATGCGCCGGAGCGCGCGCGGCTCGCGGTCCGAGAGACGCTGCCGCCGGAGGCCGCCGAGCTCGAAGCGGACCAGCGGGCGTTCTTGTCGGAGCTGGCCGACGCCGCAGCGGAGGCGTCACTGCCGGGCGGGGACGCCTGGCAGGCGGCCATCTTCGCCGCCGCTGCTGACGCGGGCCTTCCCGCCGGCCGAGCGTTCGCTGCCCTCTACCAGGCATTCCTCGGGCGGGCCAACGGCCCTCGCGCCGGCTGGCTGCTGGCCGGTCTCGAGCCGTCGTTCGTGATCGGGCGCCTGCGCGGGGCCGCCGGTGCCGCACTGACCGCGAGCGCGACTGAAGGAGGCGGGCGATGAGCGTCGGGCCGCAGCGGCTGCGCGACGAACCGGACGTCATCCGGCGCGGCGCGATCGACAAGGGCGAGGACCCCGCCCTGGTCGACCGGGCGCTGGAGGTCGATGCTGAGCGGCGCCGACTCCTGGCCGAGACGGAGGCGCTCAAGGCGGAACGCAATGCCGCCTCGAAGCGAATCGGCGAGGCGATCAGGGACGGCGCTGCGCCCGACGGCCCGGAGGTCGCCGACCTGCGCGCCGGATCGACCGCTGCCGGCGACAAGATCAAGGCCCTGGACGCCACGCTTTCGGAGACCGAGGCGACCCTCGAAGACCTCCTCCTGCGCATTCCCAACCCGCCGGACCCGGATATCCCGGTCGGCGGCGAGGAGGCCAACCTCACGCTTCGGACCTGGGGTGAGCGCCTCCCGCTTGAGGGCGACGGCTGGACCCGCAAGCCCCACTGGGAGCTCGGTGAGGCGCTCGGTATCCTCGACAACGCGCGCGGTGCCAAGATCGCGGGTTCCGGCTTCCCGGTCTACAAGGGTGCCGGCTCGGCCCTCCAGCGTGGGCTGATCAACTGGTTCCTCGATGTCCATACGCGCGAGAACGGGATGACCGAGATCTGGCCGCCAGCCGTGGTCAACAGCGCTTCGGCGCGCGGGACCGGCCAGATTCCCGACAAGGAAGACCAGATGTACGTCGTTACTCGCGACGAGCTCTACCTGATCCCGACCGCCGAGGTCCCGGTCACCAACCTTCACCGCGACGAGATCCTGGATGCGGACCAGTTGCCGATCCGCTACGCGGCGTACAGCCCGTGCTTCCGCCGCGAGGCCGGAGCGGCCGGTAAGGACACGCGCGGGATCCTGCGCGTCCACCAGTTCGACAAGGTCGAGATGGTCCTGTTCGAGCGTCCGGAAGACTCCGCGGCCGCACTCGAGTGGATGACCGAACGCGCGGAGATCCTCCTCCAACGCCTCGGCCTGGCCTACCGAGTGCTGCTCATGAGCACCCGGGAGATGGGCTTCACCCAGGCTCGCAAATATGACCTCGAGGTCTGGGCACCGGGCGTCGAGCGATGGCTGGAAGTCAGCTCGTGCTCGAACTTCCGAGACTTCCAGGCGCGCCGAATGGCCATCCGCTACCGACCGGAACCTGGCGCGAAGGCGGAGTTGGTCCACACGCTCAACGGCTCGGGCCTGGCGCTCGCCCGGATCGTCGCCGCGCTGCTGGAGACCTACCAGCAGGCGGACGGCTCGGTGACCGTGCCCGGGGTGCTGCGCCCCTACCTCGGGCGCGACACGATCGCCCTGACCTGATCGAGAAACGAGGGAGGGCGTGAGGCGATCCGTCCAATCCCGGCGCGGAACCGACACCGAATGTCATGCTCGCCGGCTTCGGCCCCCGCGTGGGCGCCTTCCTCCTTGACGCCTTGCGGTCGGTGACGGCAAGTTCTGCTACGGGATCGTCGGGACGATGTCGGACACGAGATACGTGTTGTAGCCGATGACCAGCGGGGGCTCGGCGTCGAGCCAGTCGACCTTGTGAAGCAGAACGTCCTCCTCAGCCAGCAGCGAGGAGGTCTGCGGGTCGAAGATCAGAACGCGCCGCTCGAGGCCACGGCTGGACTGGTCATTCGTCATCGAGACCGCCGTCCCAGTTCTGCCGGCTCGATCAGTCATCGAACCAACGAGTTTGACCCCGTTCAGACTCGCGGCGACCCGGTAGAGCGCAGCGCGCACCATCGGCGCCGCGACCGTCTCTCGAAGCAGGTCACCCACGATCGTGAACCGCTCATAGTCCGTCGCCCCACCGCCGGCCGCCGCGCGTTCGTCGATCATGTGGCGAAGTGCCCCGACGTCGGTTGGGAGGGCATCGACGTTCTGGTAATAGAGGCTGCCCGGCCATGCCTGGGGCGTGCCTGGCTCGGCGCCCGGCGACGTCGGGCCGAACCGCGTGTCCGAGAACAGCGTGCCGCGCAGATCGGGTGAGCCCTCCGCCTGCCACTCCGCACGGTCGGCTGGGCCGAACCAGATCGGTTCGCCCCGCGACTCGACGATCCGTCCCGAGCCGTCGGACTTGATCCAGATCTCGCGGCTGACCGGCACGAGCGCCCACACGCCGTTCGGGTGGTCGGGCCAGCCACCGACACCGCTCAGGTACGCTCCCTCGGACTTCGTGTGTCGATAGCCGACTCCCGATCCGGCGGGCTGAGCGGCGGCGATATCG
>JAUSJS010000097.1 GCA_030647575.1 Candidatus Limnocylindrales bacterium
ATCATCGCGTGGCGCTTCGTCGAGCAGCAGAGCCTCCACGATCCGCTGACCGGCCTACCCAACCGCGCTCTCTTCGCCGACCGCCTCAATCACGCGATGGCCGCGGCCGCGCGGTCCGGCAAGCCATTGGCCGTCATGTACCTCGACGTCGACAACTTCAAGAAGATCAACGACTCGCTGGGCCATGCGGCGGGCGATGAGCTGCTGCGCTCGATCGCCGGGCGACTGCGCACGTGCCTTCGCTCCGTCGATACGCCGAGTCGCCTGGGCGGCGACGAGTTCGCCGTGCTGCTCGAGAACGTCGGCGCATCGACCGAGGCGCTCCAGGTGGCCGAGCGGATCCGGACCTCCATGGCCGAGCCGTTCCCGCTGGCATCTCCCGCCGTCGAAGTGCGCCTCAGCATCGGTCTCGCCGTGGCCGAGACCTCGGATACCGCCGAACAGATCGTCCGCGGTGCCGATGTCGCGATGTACGCGGCCAAGCGCGAGGGCGGCGGCCGGGTCCGGCTCTTCGACTCGACGATGGACGGGCGCGAGCCTGACGCGACGCTCGGGGCGACCGCCGGCTGACGAGCGCGGCTCCGCGGCCCGCTTGAGGTGATGATCGCCCGCCGAGAGTCTTGTCGGCGGCGCGCACACGGCGGTATCATCGAGCACTCGCCGGGATGGGACGATCGCTGTGCTCGGCACCCGCGCGGAGCGCATGAGGCAGGTGACCATGGCGGACCAAGCGTCACAGCCAACCGATCTCGCCGAGGACGCGAACGGCGCGTTCGCGACCACCGAGCTGATCGAACCAGCCGCCGAGGCGTCGACTCCCGCCGCCGACGTTCCCGCATCTACCGTTGAACCGATCCGAGGCCCCGTCGATGGCGTCGAGGCCGATCACGACGACCTACTCGGCGAGCTCGCCCGAGCGATGCATGCGGCCGCGGCGTCGCAGTACGAGCGGATCAACGCCGAGCTTGAACGCCGGCGCGCCGAACAGGTCGAGTCGATCGCAGCACGCGCCAGCTCTGAGGTCCAGGATTTGAAAGCCGGCCTGGAGGCCGATATCCGCGCGATCGATGCCTGGGCGAAGGCCGAGACCGAGAAGATCAAGCACAATCGCCTTGGACGGATCGATGCCCGCCGCGAGCAGCTCGCGAACCGGCTCGAGCGCCAGGAGACGATCAAGTCGCGCGAGGTCTTTGCGATCGAGGTCGCGATCGACGCCCACCGAAACGAGGTCGACTCGTTCTTCGGTCGCATGGAACGCGAAGCCGACCCGGCTGCAATCGCCCAGGTCGCCTCGACAATGCCCCAGTTCCCGCCACTCGCGAAGATCGCCGAGGAGGCCAGGCAAGGAGCGGCCGCCGAATTCGCGAGCCTTGACGAGCAGGCGGGACCCGCGCCGGTGGCCGACGACCTCGAAGGCGAAGGCAGTGTCAGCGAATCCAGGCTGATGGCCGTCATGGACCCGGGCGCCTCGCGCGGCGATGATGGCGAGGCCGCCCGACCATGGGAATCCGAGCCCTACGCCGTCAGCGTCGCGGCGGGGCCAAGCGTCACAGACGAAACCAATGAGGTTGAGCCACCCACTCGCGTGGGGTCGACCCTCCTTCGGACCGTCCGCTCGATCCGGCCGATGGCGGGCCGCCACGAATCAGAAACTGGCGAGGACGACGCGCAGCGTTGATCGACAGCGCCGCCCCGTTGCGGCTACATCACGTGCTGGGAGGGTCGCCTTCAGTCGTGGTCCTTGTCGCCCTTGCCGTGCGCCCGGATATGCCCGCGGATCTCGCCCCCCGGGAACGCCGTCGAGTGGACGTTCGCGTAGGTGACACCGTGGCGCATCGCCTTCAGCACCGCGGCGAGATCGCCGGCCGCGATCCCCTGGGCCGGCACGGCGATGATGTCGGCCGCCACGATCGTGCCGGTCACCGTTCCGCCCGCGGCCGGGGGGCAGGCGGGCTTGCCGCCGCCACCGCACAGGAAGGCCACGACGGCGCCGCTGACACTGGACTGCGCGAAGTGGATATGCGCAGCGAGGACGCTACCGCCCTGTAGGCCGGAGAAGGTCAGCGTGTACGAGAGCTCGGTGCCGGCCGGGTTGACGCTCACCTTCAAGCTGCCCGTCCCGGTTGTCGAGATCGCCGGCACTTCCTGATAGCCGCCCAGGTTCGCCTTGAAGGAGTTGCGGTTGGAATCCCCATTGGCCGTGGCTGCTCCGGCGACGCCGAATGCGAGCGCGGCGGCCGTTATCAACGCCATGAGTCGCCTCATCGTGGATCTCCTCTGTTCTTTACGGCCCCCGGCTGGTTGGGTCGGGGACGTCACGCCCCCGCATGACCTGTTGTTGGTACTCCTCTGAGGCCGTCGTGTCGAGGCCTTTGGTGCCTCGACGCACCGAGTTCAGATCGGAAGCACGGGCTCCCCGCGTCGTCCACCTGTAGCGACCGATGTTGAAGTAGACGTCGGCTCCTGGGCCCGCAGGTTCGGCGCGATCTCGGCGGGCTCGGGTTCCAGCTCGATCTCGAAGGCATCGGCCAGGCTGTGGGCGATGTCCGTCGCGAGGACGATCGTGCGGTAGCCCACGCGACGCGCACAGGATCGCGCTGGCGGCAAAGGATGATCCTCGTCACCTACCACCGGGCGTGGTACGAGACGGGCGGAAGCGCCGGTTTGGGGCCGGTTTGGGCCGGTTTGAGCCGATTTCCTCATCAGGCGCCACCCGCATTGGTAGGTGGAGCAAATCCCGCCTCTCCCATGATCTGGTACCACCCGCATTGGTAGGTGGAGCGAACCATGGCCCGCGGGCCCGCTACCCTCCCACCATGTTCCTGGGCATCGACCACCTGGTGATCGCAGTTGCCGATCCGGACGACGCGGCCGCGCAGCTCGAACGGCAGCTCGGTCTCGCGGCGACGGGCGGAGGCCGGCACGAGGCGATGGGTACGTTCAACCGGCTGGTCTGGCTCGGTGACAGCTACCTCGAGCTGATCGGCGTGTTCGACCGAGCGCTCGCAGAGCGCTCGTGGATCGGGGCGCCGACGCTGCGAACGCTCGACGCCGGTGGAGGACTCGCGACCTGGGCGATCGCAACCGACGCGCTCGAGGTCGATCTGACCAGGCTTCGCAACATCGGCTCCGATCTCGGCGACTCTATTGCCGGCGAGCGGCGCCGCGCCGACGGAGCCATCGCCCGCTGGCGACTCGCGGCGCCCCAGGCCCTCGGGCCGTCGGAGCCGCCCTTCCTGATCGAGCACGACCCGACGTCGGCCGAGTGGACCCCCGCCGAGCGCGCAGCCAGGGCAGCGCTCCCCCACCCGATCGGCGGTCCGGTCAGGCTCGAGGCCCTGGAGCTGCTGGTCGACGACGTCCCCCGAACGATCCAGCGCTTCGCCCGGACGGCGGGCCTCCGCTTCCGACCGTCGCTTGCCGGCGGCGGCTCGCGCGACGGCGACGTCGGCCGCCAGATCGTCCGGCTGCGCCCTCGACGCGGCGGGTCCGGATCGGCGGTGGTCCGCCTGACGGCGCCGGTGGCAGACGAACGCGCCCCCGAGCTCCTCGGTTGCCGCTGGGTCGTGCGACCGGCGGGCTGAGCTGCCCGCGCCAGCCGCGTTCCGGGCTACTCGCGAGGGGTCCGTCGCCGGTCGGACGGCTCCGACGGCACCCGCGCGCCAGTCGCTCGGGCGGCGGGCGGCACGGGCTCGTCTGGGTGCCCCGCCGGCGTGGCCGTGGCGGGGCGACTGGAACGTCCCCTTCGAGTGGCGAGGTAGTACAGCATGATCTCGCGAACGTCCGCTTCGCTCAGCCGATCGTCGGCACGCAGTGCGTACTCCACGCGGGCGGCGGGATTCGTACCAGTCGCCGCTCCCGGGCGGAAACCCCCGGGATTGTCCTCGGCCGGGTCGATGCCGCGAGCGAGCCTCATGGCTGTGTCCAGAGACGGCACCTGGTCGCCGCGAATGAGGCGCGAAATCGATGAATGATCAACGCCGGACTTCCGGGCAAGCTGGCGCTGCGACAATTTCGTGGCCTTGAGCTGGCCCTGCAGCCATTCGTGGAAGCCTTCGGCGTTGTGTTCCGATAGCGCGGGCTCGGCGTCCGTCGCCTGCGCTCCGGTGGTCACAGTCCTCATGCCACTCACCTGGCTCGGACGCGTTGACCCCGGCTGGCCAATTCTAGGCCCCTGGGCAACGCGCCACCACGCCGGCCCACGGTACGTTTAGGTGATACCGGTAGACCGTTCCCGACCCCAGGTTGTCGAGCAAATGCAGCTCCAATCGCCTTCGGGTCGCCTGCAACTGGTCCTCCAGCGAACGTCGGAGGAGGTCTTCGAGCCGGACTCCGTGTCGGACGCACCGCTGGTCCGGTTCATCGCCTACGGCACGCACCAACGGGTCTTCGGTTGGGTCCGGTTGCGGGCCGACCGGCTGACCGACCTGCTGAACGCGCATGAGGAGCTCTTTCTCGTCGACGTCGAGCTCGAGACCCTTGCGAACGGCATGACCGGGACGGTCGACGAGGTGCTCATTCGGCGCGCCGACCTGGTCGCCGTCCAGGCCAGTGGGCCTCGAGGCGACGAGGGGCTCCGTCAGACCACCCGAACGCATCCGATCGCCATCCAGGCAGGCAATTACCTGATCGGCGGGTACCTCCACGTCGCTCCGGGTGCCGACCCGCTGGCCAGCGCCTGGGACCGTCCGCCGATGGTCCCCCTCACCGACGCCTGGATCGAGTACTGGGCCGACGGCGAACGCCAGCACCAGTCGATCGGCACGATCGTGGTCAACCGCGACGCGGCCGACTGGATGCGGGTCGTCAGCGATGCAGACCTGATCGATGGACAGCTGCGGCCCACAGACGGCGCAGGCGGTTGATCGAACGCGTCGGCCGCCGACTTCGACTGGTCCTGGGACGCCCGGCGGCCAGGCCGCCGCTGCATGACGAGGGCGCGACCGCGGCCCCGTCGCTCCCCGAGGTCGAATTCATCGGGTATGCCGAAGACTGCCTGCTCATCGGGCACATTCGCCTGAATGCCGACAGACTGAGCGATCTGTTGAACGCTCACGAGGAGTACCAGCTTGTCGACGTCCTCGGCGAAGACCTGTCCACGGGCGCTACCATCGAGATCCAGGAGATCCTCGTCACCCGCGACGAGCTCCTGCTAGTGCACGCCACCGGCCCACGCGGCGACCCAGGGCGACGACAGCCGACGCGCCAGCATCTGATCGCACTGCAGATCGGCCCATACCACGTCCGAGGTTATCTCCATGCCCTCCCGGGCTCGGACCCGATGGCGAGCTTCAGGCGGCGCAAGCCGATGGTGCCGCTGACCGAAGCCTGGGTCGAATACGCATCCGGGTCGGTGCGGCAGCGCCGGCGGGTGGCCTCGCTCATCGTGAATCGTCACCGGGTGGACTGGATCACGGAGGCGGACGACGAGCCAGTGGAGCTGCCCGATTTCGCGCTGCATGCCGAGAAGGGTCCGTTACGCAGGGATTTGATCGGTCGCGTCCTGGCCCTCGAAGATAGCCAGCCGGGTTAGTTCCGCGCAAGCCGACGACGACCCAACGCCCGACCAGGTGTCGGGTCGCAAATCCGGGCGATGCAGTCCGGACACGGTGACACCGCCGGTCTTTGCGCAATCCGGCTTCCGCCACCGGCCTCGAGGGTCACCCCGCGTCAGCCTCGCGGCAAGCTCCGGTCGCGAACCGTGACCGGAGGTTGGGTCGGCGCCCAGCGCTCGATGGCCTCAGCAGCCCAGATCGGACCGTCCCGGAAGCCGAGGATCGGCGCCGGGAACGTCGGATCGGTCCGCCGGACGAAGCCAAGCTT
Organism: Candidatus Limnocylindrales bacterium; assembly: GCA_030647575.1. Classification (GTDB taxonomy): domain Bacteria; phylum Chloroflexota; class Limnocylindria; order Limnocylindrales; family CSP1-4; genus SPCO01. The sequence continues at coordinate 5,824 of JAUSJS010000097.1, forward strand.
TGCGGGATTGATCCGCAGCGCACCGGCGATCTCTTCGCGCGTCTTCACGTCGAAGCCCATCGCCTGGTGCGGTTGATCGTTCCACGCGAACGGCTCCGGGTTGCCGCCGCCCGGATCCGTCAGGAAGGTCTCGCCGTGGTACTGGAACACCCAGGCGCCGTTCGGCCGCCCCTCGATCGAGTCGAGCAGCTGGTAGACATGGACGAGCTTCGGGTTGATCGGCATGTTCGAAGCATGCGCTCGCGCTCGATCCTGTCAAACGCCGGCAGGCGTCTGAAGCCTGGGTGGTTGGAGTCCGCTCCCGGCCGTGGATTTGTGGCGCTAGTTCGGGGACGTTCTAGCTGAGGTCTACGTCACTTCGGAAATGGCCCACCCCCACTGCCTGCGAGGGCCGACGAGACGGCACCGAGGATGGCGGTAACCGCCGAGAGGGCAGCGAGAATGACCGATCGCAACTTCCTGAATCGCCGCTGGGGCATGCCCGGCTCCTTTCAGGCCAGGGCGCGGACTCCGAGCGGTAGCGTATGCTTCGCCGGTGCGTGTGTCAACTATTGCTAAACGTTCGGCAGCCGGAGGCGGCTCCACGTTCGCGCGATTCCTCGGGGAAGAGATCAGGCGGCAGCGGCTCGCGCTCGGCCTGTCCCAGGCGAATGTCGGGCAACCCCTGAGCCGCGCGTTCATGTCCTCGGTCGAGAGCGGACGCTTGACGCCGTCGCTTCCGAGCTTGCTTATGATTGCCAGGCGGTTGAATTCATCTGCTGCTGCTATTCTCGCC
>JAUSJS010000099.1 GCA_030647575.1 Candidatus Limnocylindrales bacterium
TGCGAGAAAGCGACCGGATCCGAATCGGACGCTGGTCGGCCCCATTCGAGGTCGTCCGGCGCTACCTGGTCACCGGCCAGGTCAAGGCAGGCCGAGGGCGGGCACTGGCCCACGATGCGATCGTGAATGCGATGACCCAGATCGGCCGCTGGGGACCCGACGGCGTGGTCGTCGGCGATCAGCCCGAATGGGTTGCCGCCCGCGCGGCCGTGGCGCAGCTCATGGAGCGCTACGCGGCTCGCCGCTGAGGAGCTCCCGGAAGCCCGCCTCGTCGAGGACAGGCACGCCGAGCTTCTGGGCTTTCGCCAGCTTCGAGCCGGCCGACTCGCCGGCCACGAGGTAGTCCGTCTTCGTCGAGACGGATCCCGCGGGCTTGCCGCCGGCGGCTCGGATCGCCTCCTCGGCCTCTTGGCGACTGAAACCCTCGAGCGTGCCGGTGACGACCAGCGTCTTGCCCTCGAGCGGACCGGCCGCGCCGGCCCGGCGGACGGTCGGCCGTTCCGGCACAACACCGACCTCGACGAGCTCATGCAGGACGTCGCGGGTTTCCTCGTCGCTGAACCAGCGAGCCAGGGCCGTCGCGACCGTCGGGCCGATTCCGGGGACATCGGTCAGGCGATCCGGCTCCTCGGTGGCGATCCGCCGCAGTTCCGCCTCGACGGCCGCGAACCATGGATCGAGCACGCCGTCTGGGTCGGGCGGCGGGTAGGCGTCCGGCCGGACGCGCTCGGCCAGCCACGTCGCGAGGTCGATTGCGGTCTGCTCGCCGACCTGCGGCATTCCGAGGCTGTTGAGCACTCGAGCCAGCGGGCGCCCGACCCGGGCACGGCCGATCCGGCCGTGCAGATTCTCCGCGCTCTTGCGCGCGAACCGGTCCAGGGATTCCAGCTGCTCAACGGTGAGGCGGAAGAAATCGGCGCGCGAGTGGACCAGGCCGCGCTCGAGGAGCTGGCTCAGGACGGCCCAGCCGGCACCCTCGATATCCGCTCCGCCGCGGCCGACGAAATGCCCGAACTCCTGGGCCCGACGTGCCGGACAGGCGATGTTCGGACAGTAGGTCCGGACGGCGCCCTCGTCGCGGGCCACCGCGGTCCCGCAGACCGGACAGGTCGCCGGCATCTCGAACTCGCGCTCGGAGCCGGTTCGCCGCTCGCTGAGCGGGCGGACGACCTCCGGAATGACGTCGCCGGCCTTCTGGAGGATGACCCAGTCACCGATTAGGATGTCCTTGCGCCGGACCTCGTCGATGTTGTGCAGGGTGGCACGCGCGACGGTCGAACCGGCCACCTTGGTCGGCGTCAGATGGGCGACCGGGGTCAGCGTGCCGGTTCGCCCGACGTACGGGACGATGTCCTCGATGAACGACTCGACCTGTTCGGGCGGGAACTTGAAGGCGGTCGCCCAGCGCGGTGCGCGACTGACCATGCCGAGCCGAGCCTGCTGATCGAAGCGGTCGACCTTGACGACGACGCCGTCGGTCTCGTACGGCAAGTGGTGACGCTCGTCGCGCCAGCGCTCGGTGAAATCGATGACGCCCTCGATGTCGAGACCTTCGGCGTGGTCCGGGTTGACCGGGAAGCCGAGCTCGACGAGCCTGGCGAGCGCCCCCGACTGGTTGGCGACTCCCGGGGCGACCGAATCGACCGTCGCATCGCCGACCTTGACGCCCTCGGCGCCGTCGTCGCCACTGGAGGGACGCGCCCGGGCGACCGCTCCCTCGCCACCGTCCTCGACCAGCTGATAGAACCAGGCCGAGAGCCGCCGGCTGGCGGTCACCTGCGGGTCGATCTGGCGAAGCGATCCAGCCCCGCTGTTGCGCGGGTTGGCGTAGAGCGGGAGGCCGGCCTCCTCACGCTCGGCATTGATCCGGGCGAACTCGGCCTTGGGCATGAAGACCTCGCCGCGAGCGTCGAGCGTGGCGGGTTCGGCCAGGCGTTTGGGCACGGCCTCGATCGTGCGCAGATTGGCGGTCACGTCCTCGCCGGTCGTCCCGTCACCGCGGGTGGCCCCTTGCACGAACCGGCCGCGCTCGTAGCGGAGCGTGACCGCCAGCCCGTCGATCTTGAGCTCCGCCACGTACCGAAGCTCCGGCGCGGGCTCCGGGGGGGCGGGCAACCCAAGGCCTCGCCGGACGCGCGCGTCGAACGCGCGCAGCTCGTCGTGGCTGAAGGCGTTGGCCAGCGACAGCATCGGCCGCCGGTGGCGGACCTCGTCGAACGTGCCGCTCAGAGCGTCGCCGACTCGCTGGGTCGGCGACTCGGGCGTCGTCAGCTCCGGATGTGCTGACTCCAGGGCGACCAACCGGCGGAACAGCTGGTCGTATTCCGCGTCGCTGATTTCCGGGGCGTCGTGGACGTGGTAGAGCTCGTTGGCGCGCACGATCTGCGCGACGAGCTCCGTATGCCGCGCCCCGGCATCCGCCGGGGCGAGCGCGGCTGCCTCCGCCACGAGTGCCGGATCGACCGGCGGGAGCTGGACCGTCATGGATGCGAGGGTAGCGCGGATCAGCGGGTCAGGCGGCGATGCCCCCGGACAGGTCGATCACGACCCGCTGCGTATGGGGCATCAGGAAGTCGCCGATCCTGGCCAGGATCCCGGCGCCGCCGATGTCCGAGCACTCCAGCACGACGACGTCGCCATCGTTGCGCAGGATGGTCGGCGCTCCGCAGGCCGCGCAGAAGCGCTGCATGTCGAAGGCACTGTCGATGATCTCGAGGGCGGTGACACGGTCGAACATGGGAATACCTCGTGGGTGGTCAAAGGGGAAGGACCGGCCGACCAGGGGTCAAGGCTCGATCGAGTCTCACCCTGCCACATGTCGCCGATCTTGTCCATCGTGGCGCGGTCGCGCCCAGGGAACGACTCGGCTTCCTCAGCGCGTGACGTGAGCGCGCGTGATGTCCCTTGGTCGGCGAGCTCACTCCTGGCGAGGGCCAGGCTAGCCGATGATCTCGAGGTTGGCGAGGCTCGCCAGCATCGTCTTTCGACCGACCGAGGGGTCCTTGAAGGCGACGGTGACCTCCTCATCGCTGCGGGTCAGCTTGCTCGTCACCACGATCCCGTCACGCCAGCGGGCGTGACGAACTCGATCGCCGTCGCGGAACTGGCGCTCCCCCGGGATGAGCGGCCGTGGCGGCCGGCTGGCGGCAACCGGCGACGCAGGGGTGGCACCCAGGGTGGCCTCGTCGTCCCAGGCGCTGGCCCGCCGAGCCAGCATTCCCGACGGCGCGCCCTCGGCGAATGCCTCGCGTTTGGCCGCGAGATCGCGCCCGGGTCGGAAGGTCTCGCCGGGTGCCGGCGCGCCGGGCCGGCCGCTCCCTTGCCGGTAGGCCGGACCGGCGCCCCGGGCGGGCGTTCCGAATCGGCTCGTCCGCCGCGCCCCGAACACGAGATCGAGATCGAGCTCGCGCTCATCGGCGCCGCCGAGCTGCGGCCCGACCATCAGCTCGGCCGGGATCTCGAGCAGGAAGCGGGACGGCACGGACGTCTGGCCCATCCCCCAGGTCGCCCGTCGCCAGGCGTGCGACAGGTAGAGCCGCCGCTTGGCCCGGGTGATCCCGACGTAGGCGAGACGACGCTCCTCTTCGAGCTCCTTCTCGTCATCGAGCGCCCGGCTGTGCGGAAAGAGGCCCTCCTCAAGCCCACAGATGAAGACGACCGGAAACTCCAGGCCCTTGGCGGCGTGGAGCGTGATCAGGGTCACGGCGTCGGCGTCGCCCTCGTAGGAGTCCTGGTCGGCCACCAGGGCCGTCTCCTCCAGAAGGCGGTCCAGCGCATCATCCGGCGCCAGGTCGTCGTAGCGGGTGGTCACCGATCGCAGCTCGAGCAGGTTCGCCCAGCGTTCCTCGCCATCCTCCGATCCATCCGCCAGCATCGCCCGGTAGCCGGACGCTTCAAGCGCCTCGTCGAGCAGCTCCGGCAGGGGCAGGACGCCGACCCTCGTGCGCAGGCGGCGGACGAGCGCCGCGAAGTCCGCGAGCGCGTTGCGGGTCCGTGGAGCGAGGCCTTCGAGCTCGCCGCGGACGGCCGCCTCGATGGCGCCCCAGGTGGTCCCGCCCTCGCGCGCGGCGGCAGCCCGGAGCACCTCGACCGTCCGTTCGCCGATCGCGCGCGCCGGCACGTTGATGATCCGCTCGAAGCTGATGCTGTCCGTGTCGGAGCTCAGGATCCGCAGGTAGGCCAGGGCATCCTTGACCTCACGCCGGGCGTAGAACCGGGTTCCGCCGACCAGCTGGTAGCGAATGCCGTAGCGCAGGAACGATTCCTCGATCGCCCGGGATTGGGCGTTCATCCGGTACATGACCGCGATGTCGCGGGCCCGGAACCGGGCGTCCTCCTCGTCCGCGCGACGGGTCAGCGCGCTCGCGCGCCCGACGACCAGGCCCTCGACCTGGCGGGCGATCCATTCCGCCTCTTCTTCCTCGTTGTAAGCCTCGAACCGCTGGATCCGGACGCCACCGGCGTTCTCCGTCCAGAGCCGCTTCTCCTTGCGTGCGCTGTTGCGCGAGACCACCGCGTGGGCCGCGTCCAGGATCAGCTGGGTCGACCGGTAGTTCTGCTCCAGCTTGACGACGGTGGTGTCGGGCCAGTCGCGCTCGAAGTCGAGGATGTTGCGCAGGTCGGCGCCGCGCCAGCTGTAGATCGACTGGTCGTCGTCGCCGACGACGGCGAGGTTGCCGTACTTGGCGGCCAGGGCCTTGACCCACAGGTATTGGGCCCGGTTG
>JAUSJS010000103.1 GCA_030647575.1 Candidatus Limnocylindrales bacterium
TCCGCGTCCATCTCGTGGAACTCGACGTTCCCCAGGCCGAGCTCCGCGGCCCGCTCCCTGGCCACCTCGAGCATTCCGGGGGAGATGTCCGTCCCCACGACCCGGCCGGCGTGGCCGACCAGACGTGCCGCGGTGATCGCCGGCTCCCCGATGCCGGTGGCGATATCGAGGACGCGGTGGCCCGGCCGGACGGCGGCGAGCTGGATCAGACGATCCCCCACCGGCCCCGCCATCGCCTCAAGGCGACGCCACCACTTCCTCCAGCCCTCGGCGGCCTCCGTCCAGTCCCGGCGCTGGCCGGCCTTGTACGCTGCCGGATCGAACGTCTGCAGGCTCATGCCGTGCCTCCTGTTCCATGCCGCTCGGGTCAGGCGGTACTGCTCGCGGCCAGGACTTCAGCCATGGCCCGGAGGTGGTCGGGCGTGGTCCCGCAGCACCCGCCAACGATCGTGGCACCGGCCTCCTGCATCGCCAGGGCCTGTCCGGCCATCGTCGCCGGGTCGGCGCGGTAGACGGCGCGCATGTCGACAAGCTCTGGCATGCCCGCGTTCGACTTCGCGACGAGGATGACATCCGGGGCTGCAGCCCGCATCCGGGCGATGACCGGAAGCATCTCGTCCGGGCCATTGCCGCAATTGCCGCCGACCGCGTCCGCGCCCCAGGTCGAGAGGGCCTGGACCGCCTGCTCGGGCGAGACACCCATCATCGTGTGGCCGCGCGTATCGAAGGTCATCGTCGTGATCAGCGGGATGGCCGGCGCCGCCCGGCGGACGCCCTCGATGGCCGCGCGGATCTCCAACAGGTCGGACATCGTCTCGACCCAGATAAGGTCGACGCCGCCGGCGACGAGCGCCGCCGCCTGCTCGGCGAAGACGGCCACGCCCTCCCCGTAGTCGAGCGTTCCGAGGGGAGCCACGATCTCCCCGGTCGGGCCGATGTCCCCGGCTATGAGCGCCCGCCCTCCGGCCGCCTCGACTTCGACTCGAAGGAGGATCGCCGCCGTCCGGTTGAGCTCCGAGACACGACGGTCGAGGCCATGGAGGCCGAGCCGGAGCCGGTTGGCGCCGAACGTGTTGGTCAGGAGGATCCGAGAGCCGGCCTCCAGGTAGCCGCGGTGGACCCGCCGGACGACGTCCGGCTGGGTGAGATTCCAGACCTCGGGCGGATCGCCGAACTGGAGGCCGGCGGCGAACAGCATCGTGCCCATCGCGCCGTCGGACAGGATGGTCGTCGCCTCGTCGAGGAGCGCCCGCCAGCGCGCGCTCGCGGCGCCGCCGTCCAGGCGAAGGCGGGCGTCGAGGGTGGGGAAGGCGGCAGGGTCGAACGTTCCCGGAGCGCCCGACCGATCGATCTGCTGCCCGTTCCCGCCCGGACCAACACCGCCGGCGGGCGGAGGCCGGCGGCTCCTCCTGGTCATGGTCATCGGGGCATCGCTCACAGCGTGTCGGCGTCCCTGTTGCTCGTCGCCTCGGAGCGTCCGCATCCCATGGGACCCGGGCGACGAGGTCAACGCAACGCTACCACGGGCGCGCGATGGTCCCCTCGCCGAGGAGGTCGAGGGTGCCGGCCCAGGCTAGGTCGACGAACGGTCAGCCGCCCTTCCAGGAGATCGCGAGCCCCGATCATGGTCGGCTGGGGGAGTTCCAATCGAAGAGGTCCCACCATCAAGAGCACACGATCTTGCCATCGTGTCGCGGTGGGTCGACCCGCTGCCCTCGACCGCAATTCGCTGAACGACGCTCTTCGAGTGGCTGGCTTGGTACGTCGTCAGCGGACCAACGTAGACGTCCAGGCCCACGGGCGCTTTTCGAGGACAGATTCAGCCTGCCGGGCTGGACAAGATTCGCTCGATCGCGTCAGCGAGCCGGAAGTCGCGCTCGGTAATACCGCCCGACGCGTGCGTCCAGAGCGTCAACGTCACCAGGTTCCAGTGGATTGCAACGTCAGGGTGGTGGTGCTGCTCGTCAGCCGGGTCAGCGATGCGCGTGACCAATTCAAGGGCCGATCGGAAGTCGCGCGTTGTCACGGTCCGCGTCAGTCGACCATCGGTCAGCCGCCAGTCGGGCAGCGCGGCGAGGCGGCTGGCGATCTCAGCGTCGGAGAGCAGGGGAGCGGCGGGCATGGGCCGATCCTAGCGGGCGGTGTCGGAGCCGGGCGAACGGTGCCCCCACGGCACGAAATCGACTCGGCGCAAGCTGTCGATCACGATCAACAAGGCAGTGGAGCCACGGCTCGATGCGCCGCGCCTGCTCCTCGGTGAAGTAGCGGCTGAATAGGACCAGGTCCCGGACGAACAGCGAGAGCACCTTCGTCCACGTCTGGCTAGCCGGCCCTGAACCGTGCGGCCTCGTCCGAGCCGCGGGTCGCGTCGCCCGCGCTGTAGGAGTGCGCTCCGGCCCCGGCGAGCTTGCCGCCGTCGACGATGAGGTACTCCTCACGAATCGGACGGCCGTCAAACCAGCACTCCAGGATCTCCCGGACGCCCGCCGCGTAGCGAGCCTGCGCCGAGAGTGTGGTGCCGGACGTGTGCGGGGTCATCCCGTGGTGGGGCATCGTCCGCCAGGGATGATCCAGCGGCGCGGGCTGCGGGAACCAGACGTCGCCGGCGTAGCCGGCCAGCTGGCCGTTCTCGAGCGCCCGCACAACGGCGTCGCGGTCGCAGATCTTGCCGCGTGCGGTGTTAACGAGGTAGGCGCCGCGCTTCATCTTCCCGATAAGCTCGTCGTCGAAGAGGTGCTCGGTCTCGGGATGCAGCGGCGTGTTGATCGTCACGACGTCGCACACACGCACGAGCGACTCGGCGTCCGGGTGATACGTGACGTCGAGGTCCTGCTCGAGGGCGGGAACACGGTGGCGATCGGTGTAGTGCAGCCCGACCTCGAACGGCTTCAGCCGTCGCAGTACCGCGGAGCCGATGCGCCCGGCCCCGACGGTGCCAACCTGCATCCCCTCCAGGTCGTAGGCGCGCGACACGCAGTCCGCGATGTGCCAGCCGCCCGCGATGACCCGCTGATAGGACGGGATGTAGTTGCGCACGAGCGACAGGATCAGCATCACCACGTGCTCGGAGACGCTGATGCTGTTCGAGTACGTCACCTCGGCGACGGTGATGCCCCGATCGATCGCAGCCTGGAGATCGACGTGGTCCGAGCCGATCCCGGCTGTCACCGCGAGCTTCAGCCGCGGCGCCCTCGCGATCCGCTCCGCCGTCAAGTAGGCGGGCCAGAACGGCTGCGAGATGACGATATCCGCCTCGGGGAGCTCGCGCTCGAAGACGGAGTCTGGCCCGTCCTTGTCAGAGGTCACGATCAGCCGGTGCCCGCGCTCCTCAAGGAACCGCCGCAGCCCGAGTTCGCCCGACACGCTCCCTAGCAGCTCGCCCGGCGTGAAGTCGATGCGCTCAGGGGAGGGAGCGGTCTGACCATCGTGGTAGCGCTCGATCCTCGGGAGCGCGTCACGGGCGTACGATGTCGGGTAGCCTCCCACGGGGTCGTCGTAGAGAACACAGAGGACGTCAGCCATCTGGATGCCCCTTCCCGATCGCCGAGTCGGAGGCGATCGCCAACATCCGCCGATTGTGCGCATTGGGCGATACCGACGCGGTCAGCCAGGCGGTCATGGCTTGGATGTCATGCCATCAGGCGCCGGCGCTGACGTCCGCCGGACCGCTGACACCAGGACCATGAGCCTCACCGCGCCCTCCTGTCCGATCTAGTCGAGGAACTCTCGGAGGTGTCGCGACCGGCTAGGCCGAACTTCCAGCGCTCTTTGAGCCGTCCGCGGCCCCATTCCCTGTTCAATGACGGCCCATAAATGGCTGTTGCGCGTGGTGAGATGTAGCCAGAATAAGACTTGACTTGCGCCGCGTCGATGCGATAATTGGTGCATGTCGAGGCGAGCGAGCGGCGCGATGCACGTGGCCAGAGTGCGGCGGGTCCACGAGGGCAAGGAGTACGTCTCGGTCCTGCTTCGGCAGTCGTACCGGGAGGG
>JAUSJS010000107.1 GCA_030647575.1 Candidatus Limnocylindrales bacterium
GCTATTCAGGACGATCTCGACACCATCCACGGTGTACCAGATGACCGCCTGGCGAGGCGTGCCGTCCGGATCGAGGGTGCCGATCGTCGCGAAGCGGTTGTCGTCGAGGAAGGCTCGAACGTCGCCGGGCAGGGGGACGAAGGTGGTTGGGCGAGTCGTGGTGGGGCTGTCGGTCATGCCCTCGATGGTACGCGAGGGGGACGGGGAACGACGCGGCGCAGGCGATCGATCCGGCGAGGGAGGCCCGGTTCCGCCGCGGGACGGCCGAGCAGGTAGCCCTGACCGAGATCGACGCCGAGCTCGGTTAGCGTCGCGAGATCGGTCCGCCGCTCGATCCCCTCGGCCAGCAGACGCGCCCCGATCCGCCGCCCGAACGAGACGAACGCCTCAACCAGTGCCTGCTTGGCGTCGTCCCGTCCGATACCCTGGACGATCTCGCGGTCGATCTTGATGACTGATGGGCGAAGAGCGGCGATCAGCGTGAAGCTGGCGTACCCGGCGCCGGCATCGTCGACCGCAAAGCCGAACCCGAGCCGGCGCAGCGTCTTTGCCTGGCGCTGCAGTGGCGCGACATCCGAGACCGCCTGCTGCTCCGTGCATTCGATCGTGAACTGGTGCGGATCCAGGTCGGCGGCCCGGACCTGGTCCGCCATCGCGGCCGCTTCGAACGTCGGATCTAGCAGGCTGGCCGGCGTCAGGTTGACCGCGTAGCGCCGTGGCTCGCCTCCCGCGGCGCGAGTGCCGGCTTCCAATCGGCCCACCCGCTCCAGGATCGTTGCCACGAGGTAGCCGTCGAGCTCGACGGCCCGACCCGTGCTGATCGCGGCCAGCACGATCGAGGTGATCGACTGCGGGAGCATCGGCATCTCCGGTCGCGACAGGCACTCGTACTCGTGGAGGCGCCCCGAGGGCAGCTCGACGATCGGCTGAAACGCGACGCCGTGAAGCTTCCGCAGGCTGACAAAGTAGTCGAGCATCTTGGTCTGAACGACCTGGGTCGATTGGGCCATCCCGATCCGGTCGGCGAGGCCCGACAGCTGAACCGCCGCCGACATCGCCACCAGGTACCGGTCCGAGCTTGGCAGCGAGCCGTCGACGGCGACCAGGCCATACTCGGGACCGTTGACGGTGCCGGCGACATCGGCCGCGGTCGGCTCGGTAAGGGCGTCGCGCGGTGCGATGAGCACAGTCCCGGTCTCGAGATCGAGGACGCGCGAGCCCCGGACCACGGCCGCGAGGCGATGGACGAACCGGATGTCTCGTGACCAGAGGAGCTGTTCCTCGGCTCCGCGTTGCCTCGCCGAGAGGAATCTCACGCGGGTGAGCATGCACCGGGTGGTCACGTCTTTCGCCCCGACGACGGTCTGGGTCCTGGCGTCCGTTGGTACCGTCAGCTCAGTCGGATGCAGGTCGCCGATCGCCGCGGCAACGTCGATCGTGGCGAGGCGGGCGATGATCCCGCTCAGGCCGGCGGCTCCCCGGCCAGTCGCTCACCGGCACGAACGGCGATGTCCAGGCGATTCTCGGGCGGAGCCAGCGGGCAGGCCCAACGGGGATCGAAGGCGCACGATGGCTGAAAGGCGAAGTTGAAGTCGAGGATCAGCGTGCCGACGGCCGGATCGCCCCCGAGGTCCGCGCTCTTGGCCGCGTCGACCAGGTAGCGCCCCGCGCCATAGGTCTCGCGGCCGTTGGTGGCGTCGCGAAATGGAATGAACAGGCCGCCGGCATACCCCGCCATCCAGAAGACCGAGAGGTTTCGCGGTCGGTCCGGGAAAGCGATCTCGACGCGCCCGACGCGGCTGAAGGCCAGGCTGTCGGCGCCGCTGTTCGGAAGCTGGAGATCGAAGGCGCCCGGCGCGACCGGCGGCGCGGCTTCGAGGGTCAGCGTGAACCGGAGCGCCGGATCGTACTCGAAATGGTGGGCCCGGAAGCCCTCACGGGCATCGCGTGGAACGGGCGACTGCGGATGCTCCCGGTAAAGCCGCTCGCGGACCTCCCGCCAGTGGCGATGGGCCACCGCCGGATCCGTTGCCGCGAGCGCCCGCACCTCGGCGTAGAGCGCCGCGACCTGCCGGCGCCAGTCTGCCAGCCAGGCCCGGTCGGTCGCCGAACCGTCGCCCTGCTCCCAGCCGTCGACCATGGCGATCAGCGGTGCGGACGCACGATGAGCCAGACGCCGAGCCCGATGACCGCGATCGGCCACAGCTCGTCCGCCTCGAGTCGGGGCAGCTCGAGACCGAGGGTCCGGTCGCCGAAATACCAGAGCCCGACCGCAAGGATGACCAGGCCGAGGATGATCGAACCGTAGCGTGGGCCCTCCGCGACGGGCGTTCTGGACGGCGGTTCGGGCGGAATCGCCGGTGGAGGTGGAGGGGTTGGGCTCGAGCTGGTCATGGCTGCTCCGCGCTGCGGTCCTCGTCGCCACCAATCGTAGCCGGGCCGCCTAGAATCGGACCGCCCGCCGGCTCGTCCGTCCGGCGGCGAGAAGGACGGAGGCAGTGCGTGGCTGATACCGCGGAGATCGGGGTGTTCGGAGGGTCCGGCTTCTACTCGCTGCTCGACGACGTGCGCGAGGTCAAAGTCGACACGCCCTACGGCGCGCCGTCGGATTCGGTCTTCCTCGCGGACGTAGCCCGGCGACGGGTCGCCTTCATGCCTCGTCACGGCCGGCGCCACACGATCCCGCCGCACACGATCAACTACCGGGCCAACGTCTGGGCGATGCGCGCACTCGGGGTCAAGGCCGTGATCTCGCCGTGCGCCGCCGGATCGCTCCAGCTGTCGGTCAAGCCGGGCGACTTCGTGGTCTGCGATCAGTTCGTCGATCGGACCCACGGGCGGATCGATACGTTCTACGACGGCCCGATCGTGACCCACCTCTCGTCCGCGGAGACCTACGACCCGGTCCTGCGCCGCCTCGCCATCGAGACGATCCGCGACCATGGCATCGAGGTCCACGAGCGCGGCACGGTCGTCGTCATCGAGGGACCGCGCTTCTCGACGAAGTCCGAGTCGAAATGGTTCAGCGATGCCGGCTGGGAAGTCATCAATATGAGCCAGTACCCAGAGGCGTGGCTCTGCCGCGAGCTGGGCATGGCCGTGGTCAACATCAGCCTCATCACCGACTACGACGCGGGGGTCCACGCAGGGACCGAGGCCGTCGATGCCATGAGCGTGCTGGAGGTCTTCCAGCAGAACGCCACGCGGATCCAGGCGGTCGTGCTCGACCTGATCGGGCGATTCCCGGCGGACCTGGAGGCCCTGGGTGCCGTCGCCGCCCTGGAGCCTACGCGCGGCGACGGCCACGCCATGGCCGATGAGGACATCCGCCTGTTCGAGACCGGACTCTAGGTGCCGGCCGAGGCGGGCGCCGGTCGGCGGCTCCCGATCGGGGTCTGCCTGCGAGCGATTCGAGCGGAGCCCCTCTGGTGGCTCGAGAGCGCGCGACGGCTCGATGCCGCCGGGTATGCCGGGTTGTGGAGCTGGGACCATTTCATGGGTCGTGGCGACCTCCGCGTCCCCGTCGTCGAGGGCTGGACGATCCTGTCGATGGCCGCGGCCGCGACCGGTCAGGCGACCGTCGGCCCATTTGTGCTCAATGTCATGAACCGACACCCCGCCGTGGTTGCGCGGATGGCGTCGACGCTCCAGATCGCGAGCGGCGGCCGTTTGGTGCTGGGTATCGGGATCGGTGGGGCGCCCCGCGAGCACGC
>JAUSJS010000109.1 GCA_030647575.1 Candidatus Limnocylindrales bacterium
GATCCCGGTGGATCGCCTGCCCGAGGTGGTGGGCTGGCTCGTCGAGCGATTTCGAGCGAGGGCTTCGTCGCTGTTCGGCCTGCCCGAGGGAGAGGACCTGGAGGTCTCGATTGTGACTGGCCAGCCATGGTCGGCGTACAACTGGTTCGACGGCGGGCGGCGGTCACGCGTCGACATCAACACGGACCTGCCGCGCCGGGCCGCCGAGCTGCTGCATACGGTCGCCCACGAGACCTATCCGGGCCATCACCTGGAGCACGCCTGGAAGGAGGCGGACCTGGTCGATCGTGGCGGTCGGCTCGAGTCCTCCATCCTCCTGATCAATACGCCCGAATGCCTGATCAGCGAGGGCCTCGCCGATCTCGGTCGGCGGTTCGCGATTCCCGCGGACGAGCATGCCGGCCTGCTCGTCGAGCTGTACGACCGTGCCGGGCTCGCGATCGCGACCGATCCGCCGGCCGCGCGTGAGGCCGCGGAGCAAACGCTGGCCCTCGCCACTCACCGGGATGCCCTGGCGGCCATCCGCGGCAACGCGGCCATCCTGCGCCACGCCGACGAGCGGTCGCACGACGAGGTGCTGGAGTATCTCCGCGAGGTCGGGCGCTATGCGCCGGCCAGCGCGGCCAAGCGACTGGAGTTCATCGAGCACCCGCTCTGGCGGACGTATGTCTTCGTCTACGCTGAGGGCGAGGCGCTCCTGTCCCGATGGCTGGAAGCGGTTCCCGAGCAGCAGCGGGTGGAGCGATTCGGGCGTCTGCTCCACGAGCAGCTGACGCCGGCGTCGGTCAGAGCTCCCGGCTGAAGACCACCCGGTCGTCGCCCTCGGCGTCGTAGTCCGGGTAGGCCGGCGTACCGTAGAGCCGCTGCGTCCCGGGACCGTCGAAGGGTGTGAAGCCCATCGCTCGATGGAATCCGACCGAGATGCGGTTGCCCGGCCACGTGATCGCCGTCACCCGGCGGACGCCCCTCGCCTTCACGTCCTCGAAGAATCGCTCGTAGAGAGCCCGGCCGAGCCCGGCGCCGCGGTGGTTGGGGCTGGTCGCGACCATGTGGACGTACGCCTGATCCGGGTGGTCGGGGCTGATGAAACCGACCAGGAAGCCGATGAGCGATCCCCTGGAATCCTCTAACACCCACGACGTCCCGGTGAAGTGCTGGAGCCACAGCCGAGGAAGAAGCTGGTGGAGCTTGCGCCCGCTCCACCATTCGTCGACTTGCCCGACGAGGCGGGCATGGTCCGTCTCGACAGGTCGACGGAACCGGAAGTCGGAGCTCATCGGGCGGTGGCCCAGGCGACGATCCAGGCGGCGAGGAGCTCGAGCGGCACGAGAAGCCCGAACGTCTCCGCGAGGTAGTCGAGCGGGCCGAGCACGCCGCCCTCGGTCCGCGCGTAGAGCCACAGGCCAAGCTGCCCCAGGACGACCGACAGAAGCGCGAGCGCGAGTGCCAGCCGCACTCGGCGATCGGCGGTGAGCCGCTGGCCGGCTCCCGTGCGCAGCCCGACAGCCACCGCCCAGCCCGTCGCTCCCGCGACGACGAGCAGGCCCGCCGAAACGGCCAGCACCCCGCCGAGCACGGTCATCGCCGCCGCTCCAACGACCGCCGCCGCGACACCGAATGCCACGCCTCGGGCCGGCGACGCGGCCGGGTCCAGGACGGGTGTCGGCGCTTCGGCCGTTCGGTAGCGATCGGACGGTGGGTGCGCAAGCCGGCGCTCTCCCGGGGTCTGGAGCGACGTGGGCGCCGGGGAGGGCGAGGGCCCGGAAGCGGTTGGGTCGGTCACCGATCCATCGTAACGGGCGGGGCGCTCTGGCCGCGCCCGGACCGGCGTAAGCGGCACCCGGGACTCCACGCTAGACTCAGCCATCGTGAGCCACCCCAGCCTGGGCCTGCCGCCGCTCGACGTGACTGCCGGATTCCCCGATGCGGCCGCCCGGATCCGGACGAGCGCGTCACGTCTCGCCGCGCGAGCCCTGGCCGTCGCAATGGACGCCGATCCGACGATCCGCGAGCGCTACGACGAAGCCGGCCAGCGTCAGCTCCTGCGCGATGCCGAGCTCCTGGCCGAGCGTGTCGCCCTGGCCGTGGCGGCCGGGGACCCCTCGCCTGCCGCCGAGTATGCCGACTGGACAGCGCCGGTCTATCGCCGCCGGCGGGTCCCGATGGACGACCTCGTGGCGCTCTGCGAGGGCCTTCGCGCGGCCTTCTCCAGCCTCCTGGCGCCGGGCGCGCTCCCCGCGGCCGCGGCTGCGCTCGACGCGGCAATCGAGGTCTACCGCTGGCACCGCCGGTTGGCCGGTGACGCGCGCAGGAAGAACGCCTTCCTGCAGTTCATCTACAAGGGCGGCTGAGCATGACCATCAAGTGGGTGCAGCAGGATCCGCTGGTGATGAACGGCGAGCCCTTCTGCTACAACTCGCGGCTGACCGTCCGCCAGCTCCTGGAGCTCCGCTCGAACGGGTACGACCTGACCTTGATCCTCAAGGATCACCCGGAGCTGCGCGTCGTCGGCATCGCGGCCGCCTACGCCTATGCGGCCGCGCATCGCGAGCGCTATGGCGACTTCTTCGAGGCGAACGGCTCGCTCGTCGGTCCCGGCTACAGCGAGGCCGAAGCGGCCATCCTGCCCGCTCAGTATCGGATCGCGGGCGTCGTCATTCGCCCGGCCGAAGCGGTCGGCTGAGCGCCTGTCCGTCCGAACGGGCCCTTTGCGGCCTGGTGGTACGCTCATGAGACGCACCCGGAGACCTTGATGACCGACAGCACGACCCAGACCCAGACACCCGCCGCCGCGCCCGTCGTTGAGCCGGCCGCCTTCGATCCCGAGCGGCGCGCCACCGAGCTCGCCATCCTCGATGCGCTGCGTTCCGTCGTCGACCCCGAGATCGGGATGAACGTCGTGGAGCTGGCGCTCATCAAGCAGATCGTGCTGGGACCGGACTCGACCGAGGTCAAGATGATCCTGACCACGCCGTTCTGCCCGTACGCCGGATCGATGATCGCGCAGGTCAAGGAGCAGGCGGAGTCGGTGGTCGATCACCAGGTCAAGGTGACCCTGCTTGCGGAGCGCTGGGATCCGCGCGATGCCGGTTTGATGTGGTAACCGTCACCGTCATGGAGGTCGTGGACCGATGAGCCAGAACCAGTTCCCCACTCCGTTCGCGACGCCGTCGGCGCTCGGGGTCAGGCCGGACGCCCGCCTGGCCTCCGCCTTCCTGACCCAGGCCTTCGTCTGGATGTTCGCCGGCCTGCTGGTCACGGCCGGGGTGGCCTGGGCCGTCCAGTCGAACGAGCGGCTCCTCGAATTCGCCGCCAACAACTTCTTCATCCTGTTCATCGCCCAGCTCGGGCTGGTCCTCGGGATCAGCGCCGGCATCAACCGGATCAACGCGACCCTGGCGCTGGCGCTCTTCTTCGTCTATGCGGCCACGCTCGGCATCACGATCGGATTGATCGTGATGGCCTATACCCAGACCTCGGTGGTCACGGCCTTCCTGTCGGCGTCGGCGATGTTCGGAGCCGCCGCGCTCTACGGCGCGACCACCAAGCGTTCATTGGCCGGTCTCGGCGGCATCCTGTTCATGGGCCTGATCGGGATCCTCGTCGCCTCGCTGCTCAACATCTTCCTCGGCAACAGCATGCTGTCGTGGGTCATCGCGGTGGTCGGCGTGGTCATCTTCACCGCCCTGACCGCCTACGACGTCCAGCGCATCCAGGCCGGCGACCTGGCTGCCCGGACCGGTTCGATGGAGAAGGCGGCGGTCATCGGAGCGCTCCACCTCTACCTGGACTTCATCAACCTGTTCCTGTTCATGCTGCGGCTCGTCGGGAACCGCAACTAGGCCCCGGGCCCGGGCCGCGCCCCAGACGGATCGGCGGAGGCGCGAGGCTAGACAGGCGCAGCGGCCATAGCCCACTCTTCAGGCGATGGTCGATAACACGCCGCTCATCGTCGCCGCGGCGCTCTTCGCCGTGATCACCGGGGCGAATGACGGCGCATCACTCATTGCCACGAATCTCTCGTCGAAGGCCATGCGACCGCTTGTAGCGCTGGGAATCCTGGTGGTCGCCGTGGTAATCGGGCCCTTTCTCCTCGGTACCGCCGTTGCCACCACGCTCGCTCGCGGCCTCGTGGGCTTCGACGCCAGCGGTGGAGAGGAAGCGCTCCTCCTGGCGGTCGCCATCGCGATCGGGGTGATGATCGTCCTGGCTCGACTTGGATTGCCCTCGTCAGTGACACAGGCGCTGACCGGAGCGATCATCGGGATCGGAATCGGGCGCGACCTCCCGGTCGACGCTGGCGTGGTCGGGAAGGTGCTGCTCGTGCTCATCGTCGCGCCGGTCGCTGCCGGGGTGCTTGGCCTCCTGTTCGCCGTGCTGCTGGAGCGACTCCGGCCCCGCGCCGAGGTGCGCGGCCACCTCAGGCGCTTGCACGCGGTTTCGTTCCTCTGCCAGTGCGTGGCGTACGCCGGGAACGACGGCCAGAAGATGATGGCGATCTTCGCGGTCGCTTCTGGCGCGGTCTCGACCAAGGTGGAGGCAGTGGCGCCGGTCCAGGTGGCGATCGGCCTCCTTTTCTTCGTCGGGACCCTCATGGGCGTCTCCGGCCTGGGGAACCGAGTCGGCAAGCTCCTGCCGATCCGCCCCCTGAACGCGATCAGCGCCGGGTTCGGATCGTCCGTGGCCGTCCTTGGATCGGCGCTGCTCGGCTCGCCTGTCTCCATGGCGCAATCGTCCGCCTCGGCCCTGGTCGGGTCGGAGACCCACCTCATCACCTACCGGCGGGTCCGATGGGAGCAGGCTATCCGTATCCTCTCGACGTGGGTTACGACGCTCCCGACCGCCCTCGGGCTCGCCGCCATCGTCGGGTTCGTAACCAGGAGCTGAGCCTCATGCGCGTTGTCTCACGGATCATCGGCGACCTCGCGGGTTCGTCCGGCCAGCGATTCGTCAACTATCTGCTCGGCCAGACGGACGCCGCGATCGAAGGCGCGCGACTCGTCCGGCGGTGCGTTGCCGGCGAGATCGGTCGCGCCACGGCGGCCGAGGAGATGCGAGTCGTCGAGCACCGCGGCGACAAGGTTCGCGGCGAGCTCGTCCGCGATCTCGGGTCGGCACTCGTGACGCCCATCGACCGGGAGGACCTCTTTCGCCTGTCGCGCGCCCTCGACGATGTGCTGGACGTGCTGCGCGACTTCGTCCGCCAGTGGGACCTCTTCGAAATGGACCGAAGCGTCATCATCGAGCCGGTCGTGGACGCCACCTGCGACGCCCTGGCCGATCTCCGTGAGGCGATCGCGACGATCGGCGCGGAGCCGAGCATGATCACAACGCGCGCCCTGGCCGCGAAGAAGTCGGGTAACGCGATCCGACGCTCCCACGACACGCAGCTGGCGGCGCTGTACCGCGGCCCGCTCTCGATTGACACGCTCAAGGCGCGGGACCTGCTACGGCGGCTGGACGTTGTCGGTATCCGCTTTGGCACGGTCGCAGACACGCTCTCGGACGCGGCCATCAAGCGCGCCGAAAGCTAGCGCACCCGGCCGAGCCGACGGAGTGGGGTCCGGGTCAGTCGGTCTGGAGATCCGCCACGGACCGCAGCACGAGATCGGCGGCTGGGCCCAGGTGTTCGGCGTCACCGACACCGGACAGGACCCCGATGACGAGGCCCGCGCCGGCCCTTCGCCCCATCGTCAGGTCCGCCGGCGCGTCGCCGACGACCGCCGTGCGAGCGGGCGCCACGCCGAGCGTCGCGCACAGGTGCAGGACCATGTCCGGAGCCGGCTTGACCGCGACACCGTCGTCGGCGCAGACCGTCGCCTCGACCCAACCGTCCACGCCGAGCGCAGCCAGCGTCCGTTCGGTCGGGTCGCGGTCGTCGCTGGTCGCCACGGCAATCCGCCGGCCGCTGGTTCGCAGACGACCGAACAGCGCGCCCAGGTCGGCAATCGGGCGGGCCAGCTCGACCGGGTCGGGGGCGTGCCAGGCGTCCGCCAGGACACCGTCGGCGACGGTAGCGGTCGAGCCCTCCTCGATGAGGAGGTCGTAGGTCCGCTCGCGTAGTCGCGCCATGGGCGTGGCGGCCAGGCCTCCGCCGGGCAGGATCCGGCCGGTTGCCGGATCGAAGCCGAGCATCGCGAAGAGGCTCGTCTCGATCGGTACGCCCGTGCCATCGCGCAGCGCCGCGGCGAGGTCCATCGCCCAGCCGCTCCACATCGCGTCGAACTCGATCAGCGTGCCGTCCTTGTCGAAGATGACCAGGTCGATCCCGTGGAGGCTCCGGGTCACACCTCCGCGCCGACCTCGGCCGCCACGACGGCTCCGTCACGGGCGCTGCCGAGCACGAAGCAGGCCTCCGGCGGGAACGAGACGGTAACGGTCTCGCCAACGGCGGGAAGCGACAGATGCGGTTCGTTGAACGTGTCCAGCGCGATCGTCGTCGCCGCGTCGCCCGCCGCGCCGTCCCCCAACCGAAGGCGGAGGCGGACGATCGATCCGAGGAAGTTGATGTCCTCGATCGTGCCGTGCAGCTGGTTGGCGCCGTCGGGGCCATGGCCAAGGGAGATGCCCTCGGGGCGGACGGCAAGCGTCACCCGCCCGCCGGGGCCAGCGCCGGTCACGGCCTTGGGTGTTCGGACCTCCTGGCCGTCGATGGACAGGCGGCCGGAGCCGGCGTCGATCACACCGGCGGCAACGAGAT
>JAUSJS010000086.1 GCA_030647575.1 Candidatus Limnocylindrales bacterium
GGCGACCGTCGGCCCATTTGTGCTCAATGTCATGAACCGACACCCCGCCGTGGTTGCGCGGATGGCGTCGACGCTCCAGATCGCGAGCGGCGGCCGTTTGGTGCTGGGTATCGGGATCGGTGGGGCGCCCCGCGAGCACGCTGCCTACGGGATCGACTTCCCCGCGGCACCCGAGCGGGTCGCCCGACTGGAGGAGGCGGTCGCGGTGCTGCGAGCCCTGTGGACCGGCGGTCCGGTGACCCGACCCTCGCCCTTCTACCCACTGCATGAGGCGACGGCCTACCCAGTGCCCGTGCCGCCTCCCCCGATCCTGATCGGTGGGGAGACCGTCGCCGGTGCCCGGTTGGCCGCTCGGATCGGCGACGGCTGGACGGCCTTCGACGACAACTTCGAGACAAACCTGCCGGCCTACCTCGAATCGCTAGCCGCCAGCGGACGGCGACGCGAGGACCAACGGGTGATCGTCGGGTTCCAGGGCGATCGGCTCAGTGCCGAACGCATCGCCGACAGCCCGTGGGTGACCGCGCCGCTCGAGACCTGGGGCCGCTGGCAGGAGGCGGGAGCGGACGGGGTGATCGTCCTGGCGCGCACGACGGCCGACGTGGACGCCCTCGTGTCGGCGACCGAACGCTGGTAGCGCCCTCCCGGGCCCCGCCCGGCCTGCGACGCCCGCCCGGCCTGCGACGCCCGCGATGGCGGGCCCCGCCCGGCCTGCGACGCCCGCGATGGCGGAACATTCGTCGGCGGACTCCAACGGCCGATCGAAGCGGGACGTCCGCATCAGGTTCTCCCGGCATGGCGGGTCCTCACGCTCAGCACGGGCCCAGATGAGATCCCGCGCGGCTCCCCGTCCGACCGTTCAGGGGCGAAACTGGCAGGGGATCGGCCTTTGCAGTCCGTGCATGTATGTTCCGCCGAGAAGGGCTACGCCCGGCCCAGTCTCCGCCGAGAACGGCTACGCCCGGCCCCCGCCCTTGCCCCGGCCCTCTGACGTCGTTCGTGGCACCATCACCGGCGTGACCGCTCCGAGGACCACCTCCCCCGAGCTGACCCACGGCTGCGTCCGCTGCGGCGCGCCCGTGGCGATCGACGTCGGGCTGTGCGAGACCTGCAACCCGCTCGGGTTGCGCGACGTCTCGGCCACCCAGGTCCACGGAATCGCGTTCATCGGGGTCGTCCTGGCGATCATCGCGCTTGCGCTCATCGGACGCGTGGCGATCTCCGGTGTCGGTCCGTTCACGTCACAGGTGGCAGGGGTGGTGACCGACGGCGACGCGCTGGCCGTGACCCTGACCATCACGAACCAGGGGAAGAGCGCGGGCCAGACGACCTGCCGGCTGACCGATCCGCTCGATCGGAGCGGCGGCGGCGCCGGATTCGTGCTGAGTCCGCAGATCGAGCCCGGCAAAACCGAGACGTTTACCAAGCGGGTCACCGGGCTCGGGTCCAAGGTTCGCGACCTCGCGGTCGAGTGCACTGCCCCATGACGGTGCCGGCCGGGACGATCAGCCCGGCGGAACCTGGGACGGTCCTTGCCGAGGAGCTCGCCTTCGGACTCGGGCTCGCCCGGCGCGCCGGGGCTTTGTTGATGGACCGTTACGAGCGCCTCGAGCAGATTGACTACAAGAGCGCCCGCGACGTGGTGACCGAGGCTGACCACCTGTCCGAGACCTTGATCGTCGAGGCCATCCAGGCACGCTATCCGGGCGATGCCATCCTGGCCGAGGAGACCGGCGAGCACCGTGCCGTGGCGGGCGAGGCCCCGACCTCCGGCCGCGGCCGGGTCTGGATCGTCGACCCGCTCGACGGAACCGTCAACTACGCCAACGGGATCCCGGTCTTCTGCGTCTCGATCGGGCTGGTGATCGACGGCGTGCCGGCCCTCGGTGTGATCGTCGATCCCACCCGGGATGAATTGTTCGCCGCGACCAGCGACGGTCCGGCGACCCTGGACGGCCGCTCGATCCAGGCCTCGGACAAGGACAAGCTGTCC
Source organism: Candidatus Limnocylindrales bacterium (assembly GCA_030647575.1). Classification (GTDB taxonomy): domain Bacteria; phylum Chloroflexota; class Limnocylindria; order Limnocylindrales; family CSP1-4; genus SPCO01. The sequence goes on from JAUSJS010000086.1 coordinate 1,994, forward strand.
GACTTCGTGATCTCGATGGCGCTGGCCGGCCGGAGCGCCACCACGCGCGCCCGGAACGTTCGCAAGCAGATCCGCATCCCGCGCTCGATGGGCTCGGCGGCGCTCGCCCTCGCCTACGTGGCGAACGGCCGGTTCGATGCGTTCATCCAGCAGGGCGGTCTGTCAGCCTGGGATGTGGCCGCAGCCGGCCTGATCGCCGAGCGCGGTGGCGCGAGGGTCAGCGCGATGGATGGCGGGCCATGGTTCGATCTCGCCCGCGGCCCGCGCTCGATCGGGATCCTGGCCGCCCCGCCGGCACATCACGGGACGCTGCTCGGCCTGGTGCGCGAGGCGCGGTCGGCCTAGGCCTCGCGCCAGCGGTGTCAGGCCTCGTCCAGCCAGCGGTGCGGCCGCGTCGCCAGCCGCTGCAGGCCCCACTCCTCGCAGAACGCCTCCCACTCGACCTGCGGGGCGCCATCCCAGCGGAGCTCGTCCGCGTCGAGCTGGCGAATGTGAACGCCGTCGGCGGAGGTCCGCAGGCGTGCCAGGTCGCGATAGAGCATCGCCTCGTCCCAGTGGGCGGCGAGGTTCGACGCCAGCGCGATCGCTCTCGGTCCCCCGAGCCCGGGCACCTCCCAGGCGCTGGCCTGTCGCGGGATTGCCTCCAGCGAGCCGTAGCGAGCCAGGATGGCGGCGGCGGACTTGGCGCCCCAGCCCGGCAGGCCGGGATAGCCGTCCGACGAGTCGCCGACGAGCCCGAGCCAATCCGGGATCGAGGTCGGCGGGACGCCCCACTTGGCCCTGACCCCCGCGTCGTCATAGACGAGGCCGCGGCGGCGGTCCCACAGCACGATCCGTTCGTCGCGGACGAGCTGGGCCATGTCCTTGTCCGGCGTGCAGACGAGGATCCGCTCGACCCGCGGGTCCTCGGCGAGGCGGAGGGTCGCCGCGGCGATGGCGTCGTCCGCCTCGAATTCGACCATCGGCCAGAGGACGATGCCGAGGGCCTCCACGGCAGCCTCGGCGATCGGGAACTGGGCGAGCAGCTCCGGCGGCATGCCGGCCGACGACTTGTAACCCGGGAAGAGGTCGTTGCGGAACGACTCGATCACCCGGTCGGTGGCGCAGCCGATATGCGTCGCTCCTTCCTCGCGGAGCAGGTAGAGGAGCTGCTCGACGAGGCCCGAGACGCCGGACAGCGGAATCCCGTCCCGACCGAGAACCGGCGGCCGCGGCGCGAAGTGGGCCCGGAAGAGCTCATAAGTGGCATCGACCAGGTGGATCTCCACGGCGGACCTCAGGATCCCGCCGGCGCCGTCTCGACCAGCTCGCGAAGGCGGCCGAGGTCGGCCTGGAAGATCAGGCCCAGGATCGGCGCCAGGAGCCGGGCGCCGAGGTGCGGGAGGTAGGGCGGGACCAGCGTTTCGTACCAGCGCACGATCGTCGTGCTGCCGTCGGCGCCCGGCTCGAGCTCGATCGTCCCTTCCCCGCTGAAGCGGCCCTCGTGGCGGATCGCGAAGCGTCGAGGGGGCTCGAATGCGCTGATCGTGATCGGATCGAGCACCTCGATCCCGAAAATGCGGATCTGGGCTTCCGCGCGGGTTCCGACGCCGATCTGGCCGCGCGTGAGCACCCGAACGGCCTTCATGTCCTGCATCCAGCGCAGCTGGCCTTCGACGTCGGCCAGGGCGTCCCAGACCCGTTCGATGGGCGCGTCGATCACGATCATCGAGCGGATCGGGGCCGGAGCGCGGCCTCCCGCGCGCGAAGCCAGGAACCGGTCCACGATCCAGCCGATCGCTGCGCCCAGGAAAGTGGCGCGCAGAAGAAGCCGGATCACACGACCGACCGCTGGAGCTTCACGCCGGCCGTCCGAAGCTCCTCGAGCGCTCGATCTCCATCCCCGGGCTGCAGGTCGACCGCGGCGATCGCGTCTGTCAGGACCGCAGTCCGGAAGCCGAGCCGGGCGGCGTCGAGCGCGGTCGCCTTGACGCAGTAATCGGTCGCCAGGCCGACGACGACGACGCGCTCCACGCCGGTCGCCCGGAGCAGGCCCTCGAGCTCCGTGGGCGTCGTCTCCCCAGTGCGCGGGTCACGCATGGTGAAGCCGGAGTACCCGTCCTCGCCGTTCGCGCCCTTGCGGACGCGGGGGGCGGCCTCCGGGATCTCGAGCGCTGGATGGAGCCCGGCGCCCCACGTCCCGCCGACGCAGTGGACCGGCCAGGGGCCGCCGTCCTTGGCGAAGTGGGGAGTATGTTCGGGATGCCAGTCCTGGGTCGCGACGACAATCGCCCCGAGCTCGATGGCCGTCGCGATCTCGCGATTGGCCGCGGCGACCACGGCATCAGCGCCCGGCACATTCAGCGATCCGTCCGGATCGGCAAAGTCGTTCTGGACGTCCACCACGATCAGAGCCGTGCCCGGCCCATACCGCTGCATGTCCGGAGCGTACCGCAGCCCGCCGACCGGATCGCCCGACGTTATCCGATCAGGGCGGAGCGCTCGGCGATCGGCGCTTCCGGGGCCACCGTTTCGACCGGCGACGGCGGCTCCACGTCGAGCAGATAGCCGATCCCCTGGAAGGTCTTGATCCGGCCGGGCTCGCCGGGTTCGGAGCCCAGCTTGCGCCGGACGCGCGAAACCCAGACGCGCAGGTACTGGAGATCGTCGCGGTATTCGGGCCCCCAGACCTTGGTCAGCAGCTCGGTGTGGAGGACGACCTTGCCGGCGTTCGCCGCGAGATGCTGGAGCAGCAGCCATTCGGTTCGCGACAGCTGGACCAGCGCCCCGCCTCGGGTCACCATCCGGCGCTCGAGGTCGATCTCGACGTCGTCGAACTTGAGGATCCCGGAGCCTGGCTGCGCCCCGGACGAGCGGCGCAGGACCGCACGGACGCGTGCCGCGAGCTCATCGGGATGGAACGGCTTGGCGATGTAGTCGTCGGCGCCGAGGTCCAGGCCCTTGGCCTTGTCGGCGGTCGAACCCTTGGCCGTGAGCAGGATCACCGCCACCGGGCGCCGTTCGCGCAGCTGGCGCATGACCTCGATCCCGTCGAGGTCCGGCATGACGATGTCGAGCAGTACGATGTCTGGGCGCACCTCCTCGGCCTTGGTTAGCGCTTCCTCGCCACTGTTGGCGGTGACGACGCGGAAGCCTTCCTCTCCGAGCACAATCGACACGAGCTTGGTGATGCGGTGCTCGTCGTCAGCGACGAGGACCAGCGGTTGGGTGCTCACGCTCACCTCCTTGGTGCGATGACATGGTGACGGAACCTGCCACGGCCGTCATCTGCCGGGCCACGAAGGCCGGTTCGCGCGTTGCGCGAACCGGCAGAGGCAAGCGGCGTGAGCAATCGTCACGACGGGGCGGGTACCTCGATGGACGGGAGGTTGACGTTGATGTTGGTGTCGCCAGGCGTGGTCGTACCAGCGCCCGGGCCCAGGGCGAAGAACCAGATAGCTGCCAGGACGATGATGATCGCCACGATCCCGAGGATCATGCCGGAGCTTGATCCGCCGTCCTTGACGACGACGGTGCTATTTCGATCAGTCATGGAAGGATCCTTTCGTCGTTGCGCTCGGGGTCGATCGACCTCGATGCGGGAATTGGGCCTCCGCGGCCGCTGATCCATGCCGGAAGGCGGCGCTCCGATGACCAGCATCGGTGGCGCCGCCTGCCGTTCGCGGGGGGCGACCTTGCAAAACCGTTTCAGCGGCGTTACAGCCGGGCGCGCCGTCCTGCCTCGCGACCGTGCCGCAACGTCCGGTGGGAGCCGAGATGGGCTACCCTGTCGACCCCATGTACTTCGACGAGTTCAAGCACCAGCTCCCCGACATCGACCCCGACGAGACCGAGGACTGGCTTTCCTCCCTGGACCAGGTGGTCAGCCAGGAAGGCGAGACTCGAGCCCGCTTCCTCGTCTACAAGCTCCTCAAACGAGCGCGCCAGCTCCAGATCGGGCTGCCGCCGCTCACCCAGACCCGCTACATCAATACGATCAGCCCCGAGCAGGAGCCGTACTTCCCTGGCGACGAGGTGATCGAGCGGCGGATCCGCCGGCTGATCCGCTGGAACGCGGTGGCGATGGTCCTGCGAGCCAACAACCGGTTCGCCGGGATCGGCGGCCACCTGGCCACCTACGCCTCCGCCGCGACGCTCTACGAGGTCGGCTTCAATCACTTCTTCCGCGGCAAGGACGGGGAGGGGAGCGGCGACCAGATCTTCTATCAGGGTCACGCCGCGCCGGGGATCTACGCCCGGGCGTTCTTGGAGGGCCGCCTGACGGTCGAGCAGCTGGACCATTTCCGGCGCGAGACGGTACCCGGGCAGAAGGGCCTGAGCTCCTACCCCCATCCGCGCCTGATGCCCGAGTTCTGGGAGTTCCCGACGGTTTCGATGGGCCTAGGGCCGATCAGTGCGATCTACCAGGCCCGCTACAACCGGTACCTGCACAACCGCGGCTTGCTCGACACCTCGAATTCGCGCGTCTGGGCATTCCTGGGCGACGGCGAGACCGACGAGCCCGAGTCGCTCGGGGCGCTGCACGTTGCCGCCCGCGAAGGGCTGGACAACCTGACCTTCGTGGTCAACTGCAACCTGCAGCGACTGGACGGTCCGGTGCGCGGCAACGGCAAGATCATCCAGGAGCTGGAGTCGGCCTTCCGAGGCGCCGGCTGGAACGTGATCAAGGTCGTCTGGGGCCGCGAGTGGGACGAGCTGCTGGCCCGCGACGTCGACGGCGTTCTCGTCCAGAAGATGAACGAGACGCTCGACGGCGAGTTCCAGAAGTATTCGGTGGCGGGCGGCGCCTACATTCGGGAGCACTTCTTCGGACCGGACCCGCGCCTGCGCAAGATGGTCGAGCACCTGTCAGACGAGGACCTCGCCAAGCTCCGCCGCGGCGGCCACGACTACCGCAAGGTGTTCGCCGCCTACCGGGCCGCGGTGGAGCACAAGGGTGCCCCGACCGTGATCCTGGCCCATACGGTGAAGGGCTGGACGCTGGGCCCGGGCGTCGAGGCCCGCAACATCACCCACCAGGCCAAGAAGCTCAACGAGGCCGAGCTGAAGATCTTCCGCGATCGCCTCGAGCTGCCGATCCCGGATTCGACGCTCAAGGAAGCGCCCTATTACCACCCGGGCCCCGATTCGGAGGAGGTCGAATACCTCCGCGAGCGAAGGCGGGTGCTCGACGGACCGATCCCGCGGCGCGTCGTGCGGGCCGTTGCCCTGCCCGCGCCGTCCCCGGCGGTCGACGCCGAGTTCGCGGCCGGCAGCCAGACGGCGGTCTCCACGACGATGGTGTTCGCCCGGATCCTGCGCAATCTGATCCGCGACAAGGAGCTCGGTCCGCGGATCGTGCCGATCATTCCGGACGAGGCGCGGACGTTCGGCATGGATCCGCTGTTCAAGGAGGTCGGCATCTACGCCGCCCTCGGCCAGCGCTATGAGCCGGTCGACTCCGACCTGGTACTGTCCTACCGGGAGGCGACCGATGGCCAGGTCCTGGAGGAGGGCATCACTGAGGCCGGGTCGATGGCCTCGTTCCAGGCGGCCGGCACGGCCTACGCG
>JAUSJS010000136.1 GCA_030647575.1 Candidatus Limnocylindrales bacterium
CGGAGGGCCGGGGTCGGAGGCTGGGTTCTGGCGGCGCACCGTCAAACGACGCTCGAACTCCCGCCGATTGTCACGCAGGTATGCGCCGCAGCGCGGGCAACGGCGCTCCTCGGCGAACAGCGCCTCGAGCGGAGCGACGGTGTAGATCTGCCGTCCGCACGACCAGCAGGCGAGCTTGGGCATTCGGGCGACCTGGTCAGACCTGCGGCAGGCCGGCCAGGGCAGCCTCGACCCGCTCGAGCGGATATTCGTAGTCCTCCAGGGTTCCCGCCAGATATTGCTCATAGGCCGACAGGTCGAAGTGGCCGTGACCGCAGAGGTTGAACAGGATGACCCTCGACTCGCCCGCCTCCTTGGCCGCGAGCGCCTCATCGATGGCGACCCGGATCGCGTGGGTCGGCTCCGGAGCCGGCAGGATTCCCTCGGCCCGGGCAAATGTCACACCGGCGGCAAAACTCGAGCGCTGGTGGACGCTGCGCGCCTCGATCAGGTCGTGCTGCTTGAGCAGGCTGACCAGGGGTGACATCCCGTGATAGCGCAGGCCACCCGCGTGGATCGGCTCGGGGATGAAGTCCGAGCCGAGGGTGTACATCTTCACGAGCGGGGTCATCTTGCCGGTATCGCCGAAGTCGTAGGCATAGACGCCGCGTGTCAGGCTGGGCGCGGCCTCTGGTTCGGCGGCAATGACGCGGTGCTTTGCCCCGTCGCGGAAGTTGCGCCCAAGGAATGGGAAGGTGAGCCCGGCGAAGTTGGAACCCCCACCCGTGCAACCGATCACGATGTCCGGCGACTCGCCGGCCATCGACATCTGCTCGAGTGCCTCCTGCCCGATCACCGTCTGGTGGAGGAGGACGTGGTTGAGCACGGATCCGAGGGCGTACTTCGTGTCGTCGCGGGTCGCCGCGTCCTCGACCGCCTCGCTGATCGCCATCCCCAGCGAACCTGGGGTGTCCGGCGTGACCGCCAGGACTGTCCGCCCGTAATTCGTGGTCAGCGAGGGGCTGGCCACGACCTCGGCGCCGTAGGTTTCCATCAGGATCCGGCGGTACGGCTTCTGGTCGTAGCTCGCCCGGACCATGTAGACCTTGACCTCGAGGCCGAACATGGCACCCGCGAACGCGAGGGCGCTCCCCCACTGGCCGGCGCCGGTCTCGGTGGCGAGCCGCTTGACCCCCTGCTCCTTGTTGAAGAAGGCCTGCGCGATTGCGGTGTTCGGCTTGTGGCTGCCGGACGGGCTGCCGCCCTCGTACTTGTAGTAGATGTGGGCCGGCGTATCGAGGGCGCGCTCCAGGCGATGGGCCCGGTAGAGGGGACTCGGCCGGTAGAGCCGGTAGGCATCGCGGACCGGCTCGGGAATTTCGATCTCCCGCTCGGTCGAGACCTCCTGGCCGATCAGCGCCATGGGAAAGAGCGGTGCGAGGTCGTCCGGTCCGATCGGCTGGCCCGTGCCGGGGTGGAGCGGCGGCGAGGGCGGGACGGGAAGGTCCGCCACGATGTTGTACCAGGCGCGCGGAATATGTGACTCATCGAGCACGAACTTGGTCTGTCGAGGCTCCGACGGCGCCATGGAAGTCTCCTGCCTGATGCGGTGCGACCTGGCGGACGCCCGGTCGGGACGCGAGCCTAGCGCGCTTGGCGCCGCCCGCGCAACCAGCGCCGTCCCCGGCTCCCCGCCTCGACCGGTCGCGTCCAGGTCAAAACCGAACCGACCACGGCGAAGGGCACCAGCAGCACGCCACCGACGACCTCGCCGACGTCGTGCCCGGACTTCCCACCCGTGCAGGGACGGTCCTGTGGTTCCGCTCCCTTGTTGTGGCCGGGCGGTGGTGCACCGGCGCTCGGACATGGCGGATGCCCACCACCATCCGCCACGACTGGCGAAGGTTGCGGGGTCGGCTGCGGTGACGGTTGCGGGATCGCGGCGGGCGACGGCTGCGGACTCGCCGCCGGCGTGGAAGCGGGGGTCGGCGCCGGCGTCGGTGCCGGCGTGGGGGTCGGCGCGGGCGTGGAAGCGGGGGTCGGTGCCGGCGCGGAATTCGGGGTCGACGCCGGTGTCGGCGCGGGTATGGAAGCGGGGGTCGGCGTCGGCGTCGGCGTCGGCGTCGGCTTCGGCGTCGGCACCGTGATCGGTCGCGGGGTTGGCCGCGCCTCGGGACTCGGTTGGCTCTCCGGCGGCGCCTGTGGTTCGGCTGCAGGCGGCTCGACCTGGGTCGGCGTCGGGACCACCGCGGTGACTGGATCGGATGCCCCAGGCGTCGGTGTGGCGACCGGACTGGGTGTCGGGGTCGCGCTCGGTTCGGGAGCTGGTGCGGCGGGAGCCGGCGTCGGGGCGACGCTCCGGATCGGGGAGGGCGTCGGCACGATCGCGACGGGACCGGGCTCGTTGGAGGGCGTCACCGGCGGCTGACCCATGGTTCCGAGCCCGAATGCGACACCGGTGAGGACCAGGTTGATGATCCCCAGGGCGACGACGAGGCGGGCTCGCTGGGCGGCCGTCACAACGATGGAGGCACTCCTGGCAGGGGATGCCATCGGTGGCCCCCCTCACCCTGATGGTAGCATCCTGGCCGCCTCGCCGACGGGTCAGCCGAGCTCCTCGGCTCCCCCGAGGTCGACCAGCTCGAGCGGCGCATAGCGGGCGGGCCCCCCGCCCGTCAGGCTCTCGAACAACCCGATCCGCTCGACGCGAAACGCGACCCGCAGCGCTGCCGCAGCCTCCTCGAGCCGGGCACCGATGCTCGAGCCAGCGGGCACGCCATCGGCTCTCGCCAGCGTCAGATGGGCACGAAACGGCCGTGTCTCGGGAGGCCAGCCGGCGTCCACCAGGGCTCGATCGACCTGGGCCGCAAGACTCGCCAGCGAGTCGGCGCCGTCACGCACGCCCAACCAGAGCGCGCGCGGATGCGCGGCCGTGGGGAATGTTCCGGCACCACCGATCGCCAGGTCGAACGGGTCGGCGGCGGCCGCCGCGAAGTGGACCGCTGCGCGAGCGGCCCCGACCCGATCCTCGAGCGTCGGACCCAGGAACCGCAGGGTCAGATGAAGGCCGTCCAGCCGAACCCAGCGGACGTCACGACCGCCGCCCGGCACCCCGGCTGCGCGGACCCGCTCGACCAGCTCGGCAACCGCTGCGGCGGCCTGGTCCGGCAGGGGCGTGGCGATGAAGATGCGGCGACCCGGCAGATCGGCACCCGGCCAGCGCGGCCGCCTGTTCGGGCCGGTCACGCCGGCGGCGGTCCCTGCTCGTGTCGCCAGGCCGCCCGATCCGTTCGCAGCACGTCCAGCGCCCGCTCGCGATGGCGCCAGCCGAGGATGTCGACGGTCTTGTCCTCGAGCGCCTTGTAGGTGGCGAAGAACTGCTCGATCTCGACGAGGCGGTGCGGCCGCATCTGGTCGAGCGCCTCGATGTGCGCCTGGTGTGCGTCGCCCAGGGCGACGCACAGAACCTTGAAGTCGAAACCCTTTTCGTCTCGCATCTCGAGCCCACCAACGGGGCGCGCCCAGACGTGGCAGCCGGTGAAGGTTGGCTCGTCGATGATCAGCAGGGCGTCGGTATGATCGCCGTCTCCCGCACGGGTTCCCTCGATGAACCCGTAGTCGAAGTTATAGAAGACGGCCGACGAGAGGACCCGATCCAAGCGGAAGACGCCGGCCGCCTCGTCGAACTCGTACTTGTTGCGACTGCCGCGCGGAATCTCGACCACGATTTCGACCACGTCCGGAAACGCTGAGCGGCTGTGCATCTCGCCACGATACCCCGGGCGGGCTCGCGGCCGGTCAGTCGGCGCGGCTCGGCTCGGCCATCCCTCAAAAGACGCGCCGAGTGACTCATGAGGCTGCCGATCAGTCGGTCGCCTCTCAGATACTCGCCCCATGACTTGATGGTGTGATTGGCAAGCGAAATGAGGCTCGTTGCGCCGTCGGTCGTTGCCGATTCGTGCTCACGGGAAGCGCGGCGACCCCGGGCTCGGGGCCGTCATGGGTACCGTGGGTGCCTCGCACTCCAGCGCGAGTCCCCCGGCGAATATCTGAGGGGCGCCGTTGGGGGGCCGCCGATCACGAGCCCGGAATGGCGACCCGTGACGCTTCTGGTGGCTGGTCCCCCGGGCGCGGCTCGGCGGTCCCGGGGCAAGGCGCCAGCGAGCACGGGAGCGAGCGCAGGGCTGACGTGCGTGAGCGAGCGCGCGCAGCCGGCAACGCCACCATGGGGCGGCCCAGCCGCGCCGTCAGTCGTTGTAGAGACGCTCCTCGATCAGCTTCTCCTGCACCGTCCGCCCGTTCGGGTCGAAGCAGCTGAACTCGAAGTGCTTCTCGAACTCGAGGTCCACGTTGTCCTGGCCGCCGCGATTCTTCTCGACCGAGATCACCACCCAGTCGCGGAAGCGCTGCGCCTGGTACGGGTTGAACTCGATGTTGACCTTGGCAACGATGTGGTACTTCTCGTTGAGGATCAGGATGATGTCAGCCTCGTAGTTGATCGCCGACGAGCCGCGGAGGTGGTAGTTGCGCAGGCGCTGGGCCTTCAGGCCCTCCTTGTCGGCGGCCACGATGCAGACCAAGGGCACTTCCTCGGCCAGGGCGATGTCCTTGAGGCCGTTGACCAGGTAGGTGACCTTCTCTGTCTCGTTCTCCGGCTCGGGGATCTGCGGGACCTTCTGGAGGTAGTCCACGAAGACCAGCAGGCGCCGGTCACCCGACAGCTTGCGGTGCTCCTGGACGAGCTTGCGGATGTTATCGATGGTGGACGCCGTCTGCGAGCCGCGCATCAGGAAGAGGTTCTGTCCGTAGCGCGCGATCCGGTCCATCGACGGGCGCAGGCGCGGGTTGTTGGCCATCTGGGCGTTGGCCTCGCCCTCCGCCATCCAGGTCCCGAGAATCTCCTTGCGGACGTCCTGGATCTTGATCGCACCGGTCTTGTGGGGCAGGTGGGCCAGGGCCGATTCCATGGCGATCAGCCGGTTGAGCAGGTACTGCTCGTCGTGCTCGAAGCAGATGTAGAGCACGTTGGCCTGACCGCCTGATGCCACGTTGCGCGCCATCTGGAGGGCCATGGTCGTCTTGCCGGTGCCCTGCGCCCCGCCGATCAGCAGCAGCTCACCGGTCCGCAACCCCGACCCGATGGTCTTGTCGAGCGGCGTGAAGCCGAGCGGCACGGGCTGGTATTCGGAAACCTGACCACTGGTGACCTTCTCGTTGAGGTCGACCAGGACGTCCAGCGCTGAGCGCGGCGTCAGGCTGCCGTTGTCGGTATCAAGGCGCCAGGTCGGCGCCTTCACGTTCGTATCGGGAGCGTCGGTAGTCACGCGGTCGATTCCTCCCCGGATGTGGCGATCGACGGTAGCGTAGCACTCGCCAGCGGCCGAATCATCCACCCAGACCTCTCGGCTCCGCACACGGTCACGGCCGGCGCGCTCGTACGACGCGGCTTTAGCGTGGAAGAACCGCCAGCTCGTCCCACATCCGGGCGAACATCCGGATGCCCGTCTCGTAGTTGTTGAGGTCGATCCACTCGTTGGGGGCATGGGCGTGCTCGTCGGGCTGGGAGAAGCCGAGCAGGACGACGGGCAGTCCGAGGATCGAGTCGAAGCTGGCGCAGACTGGGATCGAGCCGCCTTCGCGGATGTAGACCGGTGCCTGGCCGAAGGTGGCCTCGAGGGCGCGTGCGGCAGCCTGGGTCGCCGGGTGGTCCTGCGGGGTGAGGCTCGGCCGGCCGCCCCCCAGCTGCCGCACCGTGGTCGTGACGCCGGGCGGGGCGATCTCTTCCACGTAGGCACGGAACGCCTCGAAGATTCGGGCTGGATCCTGGGCGGTGACGAGGCGACAGCTGACCTTGGCATGGGCGTGCGCGGGGATGATCGTCTTCGAACCCTCGCCCATGAAGCCGCCCCAGATCCCGTTGACATCGAGGGTCGGGCGGGCGCCCTTGCGCTCCAGCACCGAATAGCCGACCTCCCCGACCAGGGCGGGCACGCCCAGCCGCTGGCGGAAGGCTTCCTCGTCGAACGGCAACGCGGCGATGGCGGCGCGCTCCGCTTCGGTCAGGGCCACGACGTTGTCGTAGAAGCCCGGAATCCGGATCCGCCCGTCGGGTCCCTTGAGCGCGGCGATGATCTGGGCGAGGGCGTTGACCGGGTTCTCGACGACGCCCCCGTAGCCACCCGAGTGGACGTCCACCGGCGTGCCCACGACGTCGATTTGCGCGTACATCAGGCCGCGCAGGCCGATCGTGATGGCCGGACGGTTGCCCTCGAAGAACCCGGTGTCGCTGATGATCACGACGTCGGCAGCCAGGCGTTTCGCGTTCGCCGCGAGCCAGCGGTCGAGGTTCTCCGACCCCGACTCCTCCTCGCCCTCGAAGACGTATTTGACGTTGACCGGCAGCGCGCCGCGTGTCGTGAGCAGCGCTTCGGCGGCCATGACGTGGGCGTGGACATGGCCCTTGTCGTCGGCGGCGCCGCGCGCCAGCAGGCGGTCGCCCACGATGATCGGCTCGAACGGCGGCGACGTCCACAGCTCGAGCGGGTCCACGGGCTGGACGTCGTAGTGCCCGTAGACGAGGACGGTCGGCGCGTCCGGCGCGTGGAGCCAGTCCGCGTAGACCACGGGACGGCCGCCGGTCTCGGCGACCTCGGCATGCTCCAGGCCGGCTTCGGTGAGGGCGTCCGCCAGCCACTGAGCCGCGCGACGGCAGTCCTCGGCGTGCTGCGGCAACGCCGAGATGCTCGGGATCCGCAGGAATGCCAGATACGAGTCGTAGCGACCCTTGCGGGTCGCTACGAGATGTTCCTCGAGGGTGGCGCCCATGGCGACCACGGTCAGGCGGGCTGGGCGGTCGGCTCCGGGACCGGCTGGCCGGGCCCGATCACGGTCGGGATCCCGTGCATGTCCGCCTTGGGTGGCAGGTCGCTGAACAGCGCTTCGAACGCCTCCGCGTCCACGGTCTCCTCGGCCACCAGCTTCTCGGCCAGGGCCATGAGCTTGTCGCGATGAACAGTCAGCACTTCCGTGGCCCGCTCGAACGCCTTGTCAATGATCGCCCGGACCTCTTCGTCGATGGTCTTGGCGACCTCGTCGCTGTAGTTGCGCTGCTCACCGATCTCGCGGCCCAGGAAGATGAGCTCGTCGTGCTTCCCGAACGAGAGCGGCCCGAGCTTATCGCTCATCCCGAACTCGGTGACCATCCGCCGGGCGAGGGTGGTCGCCTTCTCGATGTCGTTGCTGGAACCGGTGGTCGTGTCGCCGAAGATGAGCCGTTCAGAGACGTTGCCGGCAAGGAGCCCGGCGATCTTGTCCTCGAACTCGGTCTTGGACTGCAGGTAGCGGTCCTCCATCGGCAGGGCCATCGTGTAGCCGAGGGCCATGCCGCGGCTGATGATCGTGACCTTGGCCACCGGGTCGCACTTCGGCAGGATCCGCTGGACGACGGCGTGACCGCCCTCGTGATAGGCGATGATGGCCTTCTCCGCGTCGGAGATGACCCGCGAACGGCGCTCGGGCCCGGCCACGATCCGCTCCAGGGCTTCCTGGAACTCGGACATGCCGATGACCTTCTTGTTTCGGCGTGCGGCGAGGATCGCCGCCTCGTTGACGAGGTTGGCCAGGTCGGCGCCGGAGAAGCCCGGCGACTGACGGGCGACGCCTTCCACCTCGACCCCCTTGTCGAGCGGCTTGCCCTTGGTGTGGACCTTGAGGATCTCGGTCCGGCCGCGCATGTCCGGCCGGTCGAGGATGACCTGGCGATCGAAGCGACCCGGGCGCAGCAGCGCGGGGTCCAGGACGTCCGGGCGGTTCGTGGCGGCGACCACGATCACGTTGGTGTTCGTGTCGAAGCCGTCCATCTCGACCAGGATCTGATTGAGGGTCTGCTCGCGCTCGTCGTGGCTGCCGCCCAGGCCGGCGCCGCGCTGGCGGCCGACCGCGTCGATCTCGTCGACGAAGACGATGCACGGCGAATTGCGCTTGGCCTGATCAAACAGGTCGCGCACTCTGGATGCGCCGACGCCAACGAACATCTCGACGAACTCTGAGCCGGAGATGCTGAAGAACGGCACAGCGGCCTCCCCCGCGACCGCACGGGCCATCAGCGTCTTGCCGGTGCCCGGAGGCCCGACCAGCAGGACGCCGCGCGGGATGCGCGCGCCGAGCGAGTTGAACTTCTCCGGGTACTTGAGGAACTCGACGACTTCCTGGAGCTCCATCTTGGCCTCGTCGACGCCGGCCACGTCGTTGAACGTGACGACGGTCTTGTTGCCGAGGAACATCCGGGCTCGGCTCTTGCCGAACGAGAGGGCCTGATTGTTGGTGCCCTGGGCCTGTCGCATCATGAAGAAGATGAAGCCGCCGATCACGAGGAGCGGCAGGAGGCCGGTGAGCAGCAGGCCGAGCCACGAGGTGTCGGGCGTCGGTTCGGCGCCAAACGTCGCGGTCAGTGGGCGACCAACCTCCTTCGCCGCGTTCTTCATGTCCTCGAGGACGTTCTGCAGGATGTTCGGGACAACGACGGTATAGGTGGGCGGCTGACCGCTGCCCTTGACCATGAGCGTTTCGCCCTGTTGGGTGACCTCGGTCACCTGGCCCGCCTGGACGGCGGCGAGGAACTTCGAGTAGCCGACGGCCGTGTCGGGCGTCGTCGACTGGAGCCACGTGAACAGCAGCGCGGCGGTGCCCACGACGAGCACCAACATGACGATGCCGTTCCGGAAGAACTTGGGATTCAAGAGAAGCCTCCGGATCGAACAGGCGACGACCGTGCGCCGCTGGTGGAGCCGAGTATAGCCATGAGTGCGTGAGCGCCCCCCTGACGGAGGTCATGGCCCTCATCCAGAGATACGGACTGCCGCAAGGCGCGGATGGTGGCATCGACGAACGTGAAGGAATCGAAACGGCCCACCGTCAGCGGCGGAGCCGTAGGGGCTCACCGGTCGCAGGCCGCTTGTGCACCCGATGACCATATCGGACGTTCGTGAGCCGTTCGGCGTGCCGCGTGTGCATCGAATGCACAGGAACGGATCATTGGGCCGCTCGCACGTCGATTCTGTGCGTTAGGTTGACCAGATCGACCCATTTGGCCGTTCATGCTGTTCGTTATGGTCGCCACGCGCACTGCCGGGCGACGAGGCCACGCCCCTCGGAGAGCCGGAGGCCATCGTCACGATGTCGGGGTTGGTAGCGGAGGGCGGATTCGAACCACCGACCAAGGGCTTATGAGTCCCCTGCTCTACCACTGAGCTACTCCGCCACGGAGTCACGCTCAGTTACACGACATAACTGGCGCCGAGCTTGACCACAATGCTTTTCGAGCCTATAACTATGACCATCGTTTGGAGGACGATCACTCACAGTTATGAGCTCTACGACACGCGGTCGCGCTCGACCTGATTCTATAGCCGAGCCGGACGTTCTGGACAACCTGGCTTCGTTCACCCGTCACCTGCGGGCCGAGAACAAGGCGCCGTCGACGATCGTGACCTACTCGCAGGCGGTCGACCAGTTCGAGCTGTTCCTCGCGGATGGCCGGCGCCGTCGGCCGCGGCGGGTCGCCGACGTGCGGCGCGAGGACGTCGAAGCCTTCCTCGTCGAGCGCCAGGAGGCCGGCATGCGGCCGGCGACCCTGTCGCAACGCTTCCGCTCCCTCCAGCAGTTCTTCAAGTGGCTGGCGGCGGAGGGCGACATCGAGCACAACCCGATGGCGACGATGCGACCGCCACACGTGCCCGAGACTCCCCCACCGATCCTCCGCGAGGCCGAGCTTCGTACGCTCCTCGACGCCTGCGCCGGGACCGACTTCGAGGATCGCCGCGACAACGCGATGATCCGGCTCTTCCTCGACAGCGGGATGCGCCGCGGCGAGCTGGCCGGGCTACGGGTCGAGGACGTCGATCTCGACCAGGAGGTGGCGGTCGTCCTCGGCAAGGGCCGCCGACCGCGGGCCTGTCCGTTCGGCCACACGACCGGCCAGGCCCTCGATCGGTACATGCGTGTGCGCGCGAAGCGATCCGACGCGACCGAGCCGTGGCTGTGGCTTGGCAAGAGGGGCCGGCTGACCGAGACCGGCGTTGAGCAGGCCGTCAAGCGTCGCGGCCGGGCGGCCGGGCTGCCCGACATCCACCCCCATCAGTTCCGCCACACCTACGCCCACCAGTGGCTCGCAGCCGGCGGCACCGAGGGCGACCTCATGCGCCTTGCCGGCTGGAAGAGCCGCCAGATGCTCTCCCGCTATGGCGCCTCGGCGGCCGACGAGCGCGCCCGTGAGGCGTACAAGCGGCTGAGTCCCGGCGATCGCCTGTAGCTTATCTCGCCCAGTAGCTGCGACCGTCCACGACTACGGCTGAGTTATCTACATCGTAACCACAAGATGTAGCGGTTTCCGTGGATAACCGACCACTACATATGGTGGTTCGGCCTTGACTTTCGCCGTTGCGACCCTATCGTCTTCGCTACCGGAGAGAACGGGTGTTCGACCCGATGCCGGCCGCAGCAGAGGAGGGTCATCGAAAGATGGCTCGCAACGAACGTCACGTCGTCCCGAAAGGCGACGGGTGGGCAGTCGTCGGCCCGGGTAGTAGCCGGGACAGCGCCCACACGGATACCCAGGCTGAAGCGATCGACCGTGCGAGGGAGATCGTCAGCAACACCGGTGGCGGCGAAGTCGTGATCCATGGACGGGACAATCTAATCCGGGATTCGGACACGGTGAGGCCGGGACACGACCCGAACCCTCCGCGAGAC
>JAUSJS010000143.1 GCA_030647575.1 Candidatus Limnocylindrales bacterium
GCTGGCTGCCGGCCGACCGGCGGTCGCATACGCCAGGGGCGGAGCACCGGAGATCGTCAGCGATGGCGTGACCGGGTTTCTGTTCATGGAACAGACGGTGCAGGCGATCGGTGCCGGAATGCTCCGGGCATTGAACGAGCCGCTCGATCCGGCCGCCCTCGTCCGTTCGGCGCGCCGATTCGATGCCGCAATCTTCGACGCGGCGATCCGCGACCTGGTCGAGGAGGCGCTCGCTGAGCGTCGATTTGCGCGGCCCTCCACGCAGCAACCAAGCGTCGATCGCCGCGCTGCAGCCACGGTGACCGATGGCCCCCAACAGGCCCCAACGAGGCGCGATGCGGCATGGTGATCGTCGCCGGACGGCCGGCCCTGGCCGATGCCGCGCGCCGTGCCACGCAGATCGCGCTCGGAGCGACGATCGTGCTCAGCCCGTTCCGGGCTCGGATCGAACTGCTCGCCCGCCCGACGGCCGCGGTCTACGGCGACTTCACCGATCTCCTGCTGTTCTGGAGCGATATCGCGGTCGTCGTGACGCTCGGAGCGTGGCTGCTGAGCCTGCTCGCCCGGCCTCGCCCGATCTCCGTCGGTCCAAGGTTCCTCGCCTACCCGGTCGTCGGGCTGTTGATCGTGGCCGCCCTGGGCGTCCCTTTCGCAACGGACATCGGACTGGCCGCCTATCACGAGATACGGTTGGCGGTCCTCGCGTTGCTCGCCCTGTGCGCGATCAACGAGGTCGATCGGATTGACCGGGTGGTGCCCTCGATCTGCCTGATGGTCGTCGTCCAAGCGATCGTCGGCATCGGGCAGGCGCTGAGCCAGCACTCACTCGGGATAGCGGGTCTCGGCGAACACGAGCTTTCGCCGAGTCTCGGGGTCAGTGTCGTCACGGCGGCGGACGGTGTTCGCTACCTGCGAGCCTATGGCCTGGCAGACCATCCAAACATCCTGGGCGGCGTCCTGACGTTCGCCCTGCTCCTGATCGCCGGGTCCGTCGCGCGACGCTCCGCGCCGGGCCCTTCGCTGGCGACGGTGACGTTCGGGATCGGGGCCGCGACGCTCTTCGTGACGTTCTCGCGGGGAGCGTGGCTGGGGCTGGTCGTGGGGCTGCTGGCCCTCGGCAGCATGCTCGCCGTCCGCCGTGACCGTGCCTCGATTCACGCACTGGCTCGCGTCCTCCTGGCGGGTGCGATCATTTGCCTGCCCTTCGTCGCGCCGTTCGTGTCGGTGCTCGAGGCGCGAAGCGACACCTCTGGCCAGATCGTCACCGAAGCACGCTCGCTGAACGAGCGATCCGCCCTGGTCGAAGTCACCAACCAGGTCTTCAGCGCGCATCCAGTGTTGGGCGTTGGGATCGGAGCACTCCCGCTCGCGATCGAGCAGGCTCGGCCGGCGTTCGACTTCCAGTACCAACCATCCAGCGTCGTCCTGCTGGACGTCGCGGCCGAGACCGGACTGTTTGGCGCGGCGTTCTACGCCGTCATCGTCGTGGCGCCCTGGCTGGCCATGCTCCGCCATCGTGCCCGCTGGACCGTGGATCTCGCCGGCAGCTCTGCCGCTCTGGCCGCCGTGACGATCGTGGGCCTGTTCGACTACTACACGTGGAGCTACTCGGCGGGGCGCATCTGGTCGTGGCTCGTCCTGGCGATGTGGGCCGTTGCCTACCGGACGGCCGCTGCAGGACAGACGGATGCTGCCTGACCTGCTGTTCGTACCCACCCTGATCGGCTACCTGTCGATTCTCAGCCTGCTCTTCGCCTACGGCATCAACTTCGTCTACCTGACCATCCGAGCCATCCGGGCGACCGGGGCGACGCCCGTCGTCAGGATCCCGACGGTGTGGCCACGAGTTACCGTCCAGTTGCCGATCTACAACGAGCTCTACGTCGTCCGCCGCCTGATCGACGCGGTCGCCCGGCTGGACTATCCGGCCGATCGCCTGGACATCCAGGTCCTTGACGACTCGACTGATGAGACTGGGCAGATCGTGGCCGAGCTCGTCCGCACCTGGCAGAGCCGCGGCGTCGACATCCACCACGTTCGTCGAGAGAGCCGCGCCGGCTTCAAGGCCGGCGCCCTGGCGCACGGCCTGACCCTGGCGCACGGCGAACTGATCGCCATCTTCGACGCCGACTTCGTACCGAAGCCGGACTTTCTGATAGAGACCGTGCCGGTCCTCCTCGGCGACCCAGGCCTCGCCTTCGTCCAGACGCGCTGGAGCCACACGAACCGCGAATTCTCGCTCCTCACCAGGCTTCAAGCCCTGTCCATCGACGGCCACTTCGCGGTCGAACAGGCGGGGCGCTGGGGCGCCGGCCATTGGTTCAACTTCAACGGCACGGCTGGGGTGTGGCGGCGTGCCGCGATGGTGGACGCCGGGGGTTGGGAACACGACACACTGACCGAGGATCTCGATATCTCGTACCGTGCGTTTCTGGCCGGCTGGCGGGCCGCCTACCTTGGTCGGGTCGATGTCCCCGCTGAGCTACCGGTCAGCTTCAACGCGTATCGGAGCCAGCAGCACCGCTGGGCGCGCGGAAGCTTCGAATGCGCCGCCAAGCATCTGCCGGCGATCTGGCACTCAGACATTCCGTGGTCGCGCAAGGCATCGGCAACCCTGCACCTGACCGGCTACTCGATCCACTTGCTCCTGCTGGCCTTATCGCTGCTCTACCCGCTCCTGCTCCTCGTCTCCGCCAGCCATCCGAGCGTCTTCTCCCCCCTCGCGATCATGAGCATCTTCAGCCTTGCGTCGCTGGCTCCAACGGCGCTCTTCACGATCGGCCAACGGCAACTGGGCCGGCGCTGGGTCAGGGAGATTCCGACGATCCTGGCGCTCAGCGCGCTGGGCGCGGGAATGATGATGAATACCGCCCGGGCGGCTTGCCAGGCCGTCGGCGGCCGGCCTGCGACGTTCGAACGTACGCCGAAATTCGGCGTTCGGCAGCGCCACGAGGACTGGCGTCGCCTGCGCTATCAACTCCGCATGGATCGGATCGTGATCGTCGAACTGGGGTTGGCCGCACTGGACGCCTGGACCTGCTGGACCGCGATCGGCCGCGGCTCGTGGGCGATCGCCACGTATGCCGCGATCTTCGCCATCGGCCTGACGTCGGCGGTTTCGCTCACCCTCGGCCAGACACTCCGGACGGCGCTGGCAGCGCGCCACGAGAACGTCGCCGAGATCGTCCTCGATCAGTCCGTGTGAGCTCGCGCCGCCTCGTTTGAGGTCGTCGCGGCGCTGTCAGCGGTCGAAGTGATAGGTACCGTCCCAGGTAAACGTCAGCGTGGTGTCGTCGAAGGCAACCAACGTTGCGTGGAGGTTGGCGTGGAACCCGGCCAACGACCCTGTTCCGCCACCGAAGATGCACAAGCCAAGCCCCTTCGTCCACGAGAGCGAGCAATGACCGGTCGCGGTGCCGCCATCGGGCGCAAAGATGGTCACATTGCTGGAGAGATGTGGATCGAACCTGGGCCCGGTCCACACGCCGTAGGTTTCGAGCGGGATAACGCCGGGGTCGGACGTCTCGGTAACGGTGCAGACCGCGAGATCTGCTGGACCGCAGACCTTCGTCATCACGATGTGATTGATGGGTGACGACGCCGCCACCGCGGGGACGAAGAGGCTGAGTGCAAGGGTGGCCCCCGCGACCACGAGGATTCTTCGGATCGACCGCATCGGTTGAGTCTCCAGCTATGGGCTATGTCACCTAACAGACGGTGGCCGGAGACGAAACGTACAACGCTGAATCCTGTGAGGCGGCTGGGTCCGGCGATGTTC
>JAUSJS010000145.1 GCA_030647575.1 Candidatus Limnocylindrales bacterium
CGCGACCGCGCTCGGCGAACGCGGCGTCAACATCACCGGCATCGTGGGGGTGGCGGAAGACACCGACGGCGCGCTGATGCTCACCACCTCCGACGCCGCCGCGACGCGCCAGGCCTTCACCGCGCTCGACCTTCCGTTCGAGGAGCACGACCCGACCGGCGGGCTCGAGCCTGGTGCGCTCTCGGTCAACGATCTCCGGCCCGCTGCGGCTCGCCGCGGCTCGCTGGGCTGATGCCCCGGCGAAAGGCGGCCGGGACCGCGGCGATCCGATTCGATATCGTCGATCGGGCCGAGGCCATCTCGGCGGTCGCGGCGCAGGTCGCGGCGCTCGGCGGGCGAATCCGGGCGCTCGCAACCGTCCGCGAGGTCGAGGGCGACCCACCGCTGACCGAGATCGAACTGGAGGTCGAAGGGGTCAGCCAGGAGACGCTCGTCGGCGCGATCGAGCAGCTCGCCGACGTCCGGTCGATCCATCCCACCCGTGCCCTCGATACGGTCTTCGGCAAGCGGGTGATCGTGGTCGGCGGGGGTGCCCAGGTGGCCCAGGTGGCCCTCGGCGCCGTCAGCGAGGCCGACCGCCACAACCTGCGCGGCGAGCGGATCAGCGTGGACACGATCCCGCTGGTCGGTGAGGCGAACATCGCGGCGGCCGTCCGGGCCGTCGCGGATCTGCCGCGGGCCAGGCTGCTCGTCCTCGCCGGCTCGATCATGGGCGGCGACATCAGCGTCGCAGCCGACGAGCTGCGGGCAGTCGGCATCCCGATCATCGCCCTGAACATGGTCGGGTCGATCACCGACCATGTGGATCTCGTCGTGTCCGATCCGGTCCAGGCCGGGACGATGGCCGTGATGGCGGTCGCCGATACCGCCACGTTCGACCTCGCGCGCCAGCGCGGCCGGCGCTACTAGCGGCGCGTTCCGATGCGGATCGCCACCTGGAACGTCAACTCGCTCAAGGCCCGCCAGGAGGCGGTCGAGCGCTGGTTGGAGCGTGCGGCGCCCGACATCCTGCTGATCCAGGAGACGAAGCTGACCGACAGCGACGCGCCGGTGATGGCCTTCGGGATGGCCGGCTACCAGCTGGTCCACCACGGCGAGGGGCGCTGGAACGGGGTGGCGATCGCCGCTCGGAACGGCCTGTCGGTCTCGGATGTCGTGACCAATTTCGGGGATGGCCCGGTGCGCGACTCGGGGCCGGGCGGCGCCGGAGCGGAGGTGACCAGCGAAGACGACTTCAACCCGTTCGACGAGGCGCGGATGGTCGCGGCAACGGTCGAGGGAATCAGGATCGTCAGCCTCTACGCCCCGAACGGCCGGATCGTCGGCTCGCCGTTCTATGCCGGCAAGCTTGCCTGGTACGAGCGGCTCGCGCGGTGGGTGAGCGAGACGGGCGAGGCCCGCGCTGACCTGGTGGTTGGCGGTGATTTCAACATCGCCCCGACCGACGACGACGTCTGGGACGCCGCGGCCGTCCACGGCGGTACCCACGTGTCGGAGCCGGAGCGGGCCGCCTTCCGGGCCCTCCTCGACCTGGGCCTGACGGACGGCTTCCGTGCCCGCCGCTCGGAGACCGGGCGATTCACGTGGTGGGACTACCGGGCGGGGATGTTCCACAAGAACCTCGGCATGCGGATCGATCACCTCCTGCTCTCGGCGTCGGTCGCCGCGCGCCTGGTGGACGCGGAGATCGATCGGCAGGCTCGCAAGGGGCCGCCGATCCCGTCAGACCACGCCCCGCTGCTGATCGACCTGGACGAGCCGGGGCGCCAGCTCGACGTGGACTGGACCGGCGCCCTGGCCCGGATCGCCGCCCGGACGAAGCCCCGGCGGAATGCAGGCTGACGTTCCGCGCTGCTCGCGCCGAACCGAGGCCGGCTCGGCCGCCGTCAGGTTGCTCGTCTCAGACACCGGTTGACCTCCTTCACGACAGGCTCGATCCGACGCCGCCGCCGGCGGGCCGCTCCCGGCGCGGGTTGCGGCGCCGCTCGCCGCCGCCTGCGCCGCTCGCGGCAACCGGCTCCGGCGCGATCGGGATCTCGGGCAGCTGCTCCTGATCGACCAGGCCGGACCGGATGATCCGGCGAAGCTCGTTGTCGATCGCCTGGTCGGTCTCGAGCTGGTGGTAGGCGGCGAGCCGTCGATCCACTTCCTCGCGCGCTCGCTGGTAGGTGTCCTTCGCGCCCTGCTTCATCCAGTTCTCGCGGTTGTCGCGGTCGACGATGGCGCTCGGGAGATAGAGCTCCTCGGGCCAGTGGCGCATCGTGTGGTCGGCCGTGATCAGGTGCTGATCGGCCATCAGCTGGCGGATCAGATCGGTCGTGGGCAGGTCGTCGAGTGGCTTGATCTCGCGCACGAAGCGCAGCGCCTGGCCGCACATCTCGTCGTCGAAGACGAGCTTCGGTAGGCTGAACACGAGTAGGAAATCGAGCATCCCGGGGCCGGACACGGAGTTCACCCCGGCGAGTGCGGCGATCAGGGCACTGCCGAACGTCTCGGCGCCGGCCTGGGCGTCCAGGATCGGGGCGTCGGACAGGGCCATGTACGACTGGGTCGGGAGCCCCAGCGACTTGGCGACCGCAACGTACGCCGCATCGAGCCGGAGTGCCTCGATCGCCGACATCGGCGAGCTGGCGATCTTCATGTGAAAGGTGGCCGGCGCGCCGCCGAACAGGACCGGGGCGCCGGGCCGGAGGATCTGGGCCATGGTGATCCCGGCCAGGACATCGATCGTGTGGAAGACCGTGGCGCCGACCGTGGTCACCGGGGCGATCAGGCCCATCAGGGTGACCGGCACGATCTCGACGGCGATCCCCGCTTCGACACAGTCGATCAGGTTCTGGCACGAGTCCTCGCTGTACCGGAAATTGCCAGTCGCGGTGATCGTGAAGATCGACATCGGGCGGGCGATCAGGTCGGCTCGGTCGCGCCGGAACAGTTGCATCATCTCGACCATGCGCGGGACGCCGTGCTCGGTGAACGCCCCGGAGACGACCGGCTTGTTCGAGTTGGTCAGGGTCATGTAGAGCCGCCACGCGTCGGACACCTGGGCCTCGATGTCGTCGTTGGTCGAGAAGGCCGTGGCCAGGTAGGGGATGTTGGTCAGGCCGTCCGCCAGGCGGACGTATTCGACGAAGTCGGTCGAGTTGGCCAGGCGTGTCTCGCCCGTCCGGTGATCGAGCACCTTCAGGCCCGATGAGCCGGGCACGAAGTGGACGCGATCGCCTCCGAGATCGGCGTGCGGTTCACCGGCGCGGTCGTAGAGGATGAACGAGCTCGGTGTGTCGGCGATCGCCCGTTCGACGACCCCGCGCGGAAAGAGCACGCGTTCGCCCTTGGCGTCGAGCGGCAGGCCATGGTCGAGGAGTCGCTGGCGCATCTCCTTGCCGCGGATCTCCATGCCGACCTCGGCCAGCACCCGCTTGGCCTCGTCGACGATCCGGGCGATGAGCTCCTCGCTCAGGATGTTCAGGCTCGGACGCATCCACGCTCCTTCGTGCCGACCGCCGGTTGCGCCTGATGCGCCCCGGCGTTCAATCGCGCGAGATGAGCGCGAGGCGGGGCATGCTCGGGGCCGGAAAAGGGTGACGCCCGACGGCGGATGTCTCCGCCACCGGGCATCAGGCCGAATCCCCCGAAATGAGGCCAAAGGAACCGTACCGCAGTCCACCCATTTGCGCAACAACCGACGCGGAGTTCGTGGTGCCACGCGACACCGTGGTCTCGCCGGCGCGACCTATTCGAGCGTGACCCGCTCGTGCCAGTGCGGGACATGGGTTGCGAAGCCGAGGTCCCGTACCTTTGGCTCCAGCGCGACCTGGGCATCCGGGTCGCCGTGGACCAGGAAGACGCGCCGGGGATAGCCAGGATCGCCGGGCCGCTTGCCGGCCGCGAAATGGCTGAGCCAGTCGAGCAGCTCGCGCTCGTCTGCGTGGGCCGAAAAGCCGCTGATCGAGCGCACCTGGCAGCGGACGCGGCGAACCTGGCCGTCCAGCTTGACCTCGCGGGCACCAGCCTGGAGGTGCGCGCCCAGCGTCCCCTCGCCCTGATAGCCGACGAACAGGATCGTGGCGCTCGGATCGTCGATCAGGGTGCGCAGATGACCCACCACTCGCCCGCCGGTGAGCATGCCGTTTGACGCGACGATGAGGTAGGGCCGGGGTGCACGGGCGATCGCCTTCGATGCGCTGGCCTCGTTGGTTACGATCTGGTTCGGGTAGTCGAGCGGGCTCGCGCCATCGCGCAGGAGCCTCGCCGTCTCCGCGTCGTAGTCGTCGGGGTGGCGGCGGTAGACATCGGACGCCTTCGACGCCATCGGCGAATCGAGATAGAGCGGCAGAACTGGGATCTCGCCGCGCTCGATCAGCCGATCCAGCTGCCAGACGACCTCCTGGGTTCGCCCGATCGCGAACGACGGGACGAGGAGGACCCCGTCCGACTCCGAGACCATCCGGATGGTCTCGGCCAGGACCCGGATCGCCTCGTCGGCGGGTTCGTGCTCACGCCCGCCGTAGGTCGACTCGACGAGCACGTAGTCGGCATCGGTCAGAGCCGTCGAGTCGCGCAGGATCGGTGTGCCGGGGCGGCCCAGGTCGCCGGAGCAGACGATGACCCGTTCCCCGCCGTCGTCACCTTCCGCAACGCGCAGCCGGATGATCGCTGAGCCCAGGATGTGACCGGCGTCGACGAACGTGGCGTGGATGCCCGGCGCCACCTCGACCTCCTGCTCGTAGCGAACCGGCCGGAACTGGGGGAGCGCTCGCTCGGCCTCCTTCGACGTGTAGAGCGGGGCGTCCAGGTCGATCTGCAGGTGCGGCGGCTGGGCGCGGAGGTCGGCCTCAGGGTCACGTGGCCATGCGCCCAGGACCGACCCGGACCGGACCGGTTCGATGGTGGTCGCCACCGGCAGCCGAACCATCTCGCCCGAGGCAGCCAGCTCGACGGCGGAACGATAGGCCTCGGCCTCCTTCCGGTCGTCCGCTTCCACCTCGTCCGGATGGCGTCGTTCCCAGCGCGCTTCGCGCTTCGCGAATTCCTCGTGCAGGCGGCCCGAATCGAGCAGGACCAGTGTCGCCAGCTCGATCGTGGCGGGCGTGGCGTGGATGGGCCCCTGGAACCCGTCTTTGACGAGCAGGGGCAGCAAGCCGCAGTGATCCAGGTGGGCGTGGGTGAGCAGGACCGCGTCGAGCTCGGCGGGATCGAACGCGAACGGGATCCGATTGCGGATCGACTCATTGGGGCTGCCCTGGAACATGCCGCAGTCGATCAGCACACGCGCCCGCTCGGTGACGAGCAGGTACTGCGATCCGGTGACGGTGGTTGCGCCGCCGAGGAACTGGATCTCCATCCTCGCATGGTGACAGCCGCGCAGCCCCCGCGCGTCTCCCGCGAGTCCCCCGGCATCGCAACGGCCCGACGGGCGCCGGCGGCGTCAGAGTGGGGCCGGGGCGGCAGGCCAGCCGCGGATCCTGCCAAATGCGCTCGAGGCGAGCGTTGGGCGCGGATGCTGACCCTGTTGGCTGCCGTTCCGGCCTGTACTGAACCAGGTACGAGCGTGAGTCGTCGCCGCTGGGAGGCTCGAGTACCCGGGCCAAGCCTCGATTGGCTGACGAGTGCTCGCCTGATGGACCGATGGCACGAAACCGCCAAGCGGGCGCCGGCGGCGTCAGAGTGGGATGACCACCAGCGCGTCGATCGCGACCGCCACGAAGAGCAGGCTCAGGTAGCTGATCGAGTAGCGATAGAGGCGGATCGCGCCGGCGGTCGACGCCTCCTCGGATGCGCCGTGGCGCCACAGCCCATAGGCATGCCAGAGGAAGATCGCACCGAGCGTGATCGCCGCCCCGAGATAGATGGCGCCCATTCGAGCCACGGCCCAGAGCATCAGCGAAATGGCGACCATCAGCACCGTGTAAAGACCGATCTGGCGAGTCGTCTCGGCGATCCCCTTCACTACGGGCAGCATCGGCACGCCGGCGGCGGCGTAGTCCTTCCGAATCCGCAACGCCAGGGCCCAGAAGTGCGGCGGCGTCCAGTAGAAGACGAGAGCGAACAGCAGCAGTGCCGGAACGCCGACATTGCCGGTCACGGCGGCCCAGCCGATGACCGGGGGAAGGGCGCCGGCGGCCCCGCCGATCACGATGTTCTGCGGCGTCGAGCGCTTCAGCAGGAGCGTGTAGACGAAGACGTAGAAGGCGATCGCCAGCAGGGTCAGGAAGGCCGCGACCAGGTTGACGAACCAGGCCATGACCCCGAATGAGATCACCCCCAAGACCAGCCCGAAGACGACCGCCCGTTCGGGCTCGACCTCGTGGGCCGGCAGCGGCCGCCTGCGAGTTCGAGTCATCAGCAGGTCGATGTCGCGATCGAGGTAGCAGTTGATTGCGTTGGCGCTGCCGGCCGCCAGCGTGCCGCCAAGCATCGTCCAGAAGACCAGGGCAGCCCAGTCGGCCCAGTCCACGCCACCGGTCGCGCCGGGCAACTCGCGCGTGGCCAGGACCATGGCGGGCACCGTCGTGACCAGGAGGAGCTCGATGATCCGGGGCTTGGTCAGGGCGATGTAGGCGCGGACGGTGTCCCCGCTGGTTCGCGCCCCGGACGGCGTGCGCGGGTCGTCGGCGGCGAGGCCGGCCGTCGCCGTCCGGGCCGAGTAGTAGCTGCTGACGGTCAGTCCGGCGAGGGTGGCCCAGATGACCGCGCCCAACGCCAGGTGAAGGGTCTGGGTCCAGGCCGCCAGGCGGGTCAGGACCTGCGCGCCGCCAATGGCGATCTGGATCGCGAACAGGACGGCCGCACCGACCGACAGGCGCACCAGCATGGGTCGCTCGCGCTGGGTCCGCCAGGCCGCGACGGTGATCGCGAGCACGATCAGCCCGACGACAGCCGCCACCCATCGATGAAGCACGTGCGCGCTGGTCACGTCGGTCAGTGGCGGTACCAGGGATCCACTCATCAGCGGCCAATCCGGGAAGACGAGCGCGGAGTCGGTGGCCGTCACCTGCGACCCGAAGAGCAGCAAGGCGAACGTGACCGCCGCTCCGAAGGCGGCGAGCAGCGTGAAGCGCTGGCTCGCATCGCGGTCCGTGAGGCGCGCCGGATATCCGGCCCGAACGGCCAGGTAGACGAGCAGGCCCACCAGGAGCATCGCTGCCGCCAGGTGCGCGGTGACCGACTCGCCGCTGTTCCCGAGGCGGACCGTCTCCCGGCCCAGCCAGGCCTGGAACCCGACGAGCGCAACGGCCGCCAGGGTCGGCAAGACGATCGATCGTCGCCGTCGGTGGTCGCGCAGGGCCAGGACCGCGAGCCCGACGATCTCGAAGCCGATGACCGCGGCGATCGTTCGATGGACCCACTCGATCCAGGCCTTGGCGTCCCCGGCGGGCGGCAGGGCCTGGCCATAGCAGAACGGCCAGTCGGGGCAGCCGAGGCCCGAATCGGTGGCTCGCACGATCACCCCGATCGTAACCAACCCGAGAGCGGTCGCAAGGGTCAACACGGCGAGCTGCTGGAAGCGGTTCACGGGGCGCCATTCTAGCGCGCCAGGCACGTCGGCCCCACGCCCGGCAGGCTTCGGCTACGCTGATGGCATGCCACGAACCCGATCCCTCGCCGGTCTCTGCGCGCTCGTCGTGACCGCCGGCGCCCTGGCGGTGGCCTGCAGCCCTGGCGGGTCGAGCGGCTCAGCCCCGTCGAGCGCGGTTCCATCGGGCGGGGCGCCAGCGGGATCGCCTTCGGGTGCCGCCTGCGCGACCGCCCCGGCGCCCTCGGACATGTCCGCCTGGGGCCCGCCCGCCACGTCCCCGACGCTCATTCCGTTGCTGGTCACGAACTACGTCGCCTGTGGCAAGGCGCGCATCCTGTTCCTCTACCTGGACGCATCGAGCAACCTGGCGAGCGCGCCGGACCGGTCGGCGAGGGTCGCCTTGTACGATCTCGGGCGAGACCCGAACAAGGTCGTGACGACGGCGGACGGTGCGTTCGTCTGGACGATCCAGGACGAGCGCGGCATGTACATCCTGGACGTCGACCTGCCGGAGGCCGGGACCTGGGGCGCGGAGTTCACGACGGAAGCACCCGGTTCCGGCGCGGAGACCGTGCGCCTGACCTTCGAGGTCCATGACAGCTCGCCGACGGTCGCCCTGGGGGACCCGGCTCCAGCATCCAGGACACCGACCCTCGCCGATGTGGGCGGCGACGTCAGGAAGATCTCGACTGACAGCGACCCGAATCCGGACTTTTACTCGACATCGGTGGCTGACGCGCTGGCCGAGCACAAGCCCTTCATCCTCATCTTTGCCACCCCCAAGTTCTGCACCAGCGCGCAGTGCGGACCGACGCTCGATCGGCTCAAGCCGGCGGTCGCCGCCCATCCCGAGGTGACCTTCATCAACGTCGAGCCGTACAAGCTCCAGGAGGTCGATGGGCAGCTCCAGCCGGTCCTGGATGCCAACGGCAACCTCCAGGCGACCGACGCCACGAACCAGTGGGGCCTGCTGACGGAGCCGTGGACCTTCGCGGTCGACCGGGCGGGGATCGTTCGCGGCTCCTACGAGGTCACCGTCTCGGACGCCGAGCTCGAGGCCGTCCTCGCGGAGATCACGGCCGGCGGCTGAGTCCAGCCCCCCCCCGTTCGAGGCGGCGCGATGGCTCAGGGCGTGTCCTCGAGACGGATGGCGACCTTGGTCTCGCCCTCGGTTCGATACCAGACCCGGACGGGCTGGGCGGTCGCCTGGTGCTCGACGAGATGACCGGGTGGGAACGCCACGCCGTTCTCGAGGTTGCCGATGGAGAACGGGACGGTCGCCCCATCCTGCGTTCGCAGGCTGAACCCGCGGACCTTGTCCAACCCCTCGGATCGGACCCCGACGATCACGCCGACCAGCGAGGGGGCGTTCGCCGATCCGCCGGCATCGCCCACCCCGCTCCCACTGAGCAGGACGGCCGCGCCGCCGGTCACTGCGATGACCACGACCAAGACGAGCGCGAACAGGTTTCGCGTCCGCCGATCCATGCTTCGCGTCACTCAGCGGGCGGAGGTGGCGGCCGCGCTCACCCCGGCCCCGCTGCTCCCGGGTGCGTGCAGCGGGATCCCGTCCGCGCAACGCGGGCAGGTCGCCGGGCCCGGCTCGTAGGTCGGCACGTCCAGCTGCCAGAGCGAGCGAAGCGGGTAGGTCCGGCCGGTCGAGGGGGAGGTGAGGCTCGCGCGGCCGCCGCGCCGATCGACCAGCACGAGGCATTCGACGATCTCGCCGCCGGCCAGCTCGACGACCGGAAGCATCGCCTGCAATGAGCCGCCGGTGGTCAGGACGTCGTCGACCAGCAGGACCCGTTCGCCCGGCTCGATCCGGAAACCGCGCCGGAGCTCGCGCCGCGTCGAGCCGACGTCCGCCGTGACCTCCTCGGCGAAGATCGAACGGACGCCGAGCTGGCGGGCTGTCTCGAAGGCGAGGATCACGCCGCCGGTCGTCGGGCCGGCGACCAGGTCGACCCGCGTCTCGCCGTCGCCCCCGCGCCCGCGGGCAGCGAAGAAGGCGCACAGCTCGCTCGTCGCCGCGGGATCCTGGAGGACCTGGAACTTCTCGACGCAGGCGTCACCATGCCGGCCACTCTTGAGCTGGAAATGGCCGTCCCGGAACGCGCCGGAGCTACGGAAGAGCGCCTCGGTCCGGGCTGCCACCGCGTGCCGGGCGACAGCGTCGAGGGTGGGGCGAACAGTGGTCACGCAGCCAGTCTACGCGGGGTCAGCTGCGAACTCGGTCGGATCGATCCG